>JAJDDU010000143.1 GCA_029260155.1 Phycisphaerae bacterium
CCATCCCTGATCTTGGTTATGCAAAACTCGATCTTGCCGTTGGATTCGTCTTCCTACCTACGAGGTCGGTACGTCGACCGCTTTCAATCACGACCCTGAAAGAGAAATGCGGGTCGCAAGTGCCATCGACAGGAGAATGCGATGGGCAAAAAGTTGTATATCGGGAACCTCAGTTATGACGTCAGCAGTTCGGACCTGGAGACCATGCTGTCTGAGCACGGAACGGTGCTCAGCGCAGAGGTCATCATGGACCGCTCGACGGGCCGAAGCAAGGGCTTCGGATTCGTCGAGATGGACTCTGACGACGATGCCCAGTCGGCCATCAATGCGCTGAATGGCCAGGACCACGGCGGACGGGCACTCACCGTCAACGAAGCCAAGCCCCGCGCCCCGCGTACCGGCGGTGGTGGCGGTTATGGTGGTGGTGGTGGTGGCGGCGGCGGCGGTGGTCGCCGAGACCGCTACTAGATCGAACGCGACTGCGACCGCTTGCGGTTGCGGCCACTGAGAAAACCAGAGCAGGGCAAGTCCGACGGGCTTCCCTGCTTTTTCCTTTTTTACCGAAGTGTACTGGGTGGCATGCCCCACGCTTGCGTGGGCATGTGATTCGACCGGGCTACCGTTTGGGTTTGGGTTTCTTCGCGGGCGTCTTTTTCCCAGAACGTTTTCCGCCGCGCCGTCGCTTGGCACTCGGGCGTGACGTGGCTGCACCCTTCTTCTTCTTCGACGGCGAATCCTCCGCCAGCGTCAGGTCGAGCTTTCGGTCGGCCAAGTTGATTGCGGCGATGGTCACGCGAACGACATCGCCGATCTTCAGCCGTTTCCCGGTGCGCTGGCCGATGACGCATCCCGCGTCGCTGTCGACCTCCCACCAGTCGTCGGCCATGTCGGTGAACCGCACCAACCCTTCAACGAGATACTCGGGCAATTGGATGAACACGCCGAAGTTGGCCACGCCCGTGATGATCCCGTCGAATTCGTCGCCCACGTGTTTTTCGAGCAGCCTCAGGATGTAGATCTGCTTCAGCTCGCGCTCCGCTGCTTCTGCCCTGCGTTCGTTCTTGCTGCAGTGGATGCCAAGATCCTGACACTCTGTCACTGTCGGGACGTTCGCGTGTCGGCCGCGCGTCTTGAGCGTGTTACGCAGATACGCGTCGAGGAGGCGATGCACCGTGAGATCTGGGTAGCGGCGAATCGGCGAGGTGAAGTGCGTGTAGTCCTCGCTGGCCAGGGCAAAGTGCCCGACCGAGGAGGGCTCGTACACGGCCCGTTCCATCGAACGAAGGATGGCGAGGTTGACGGCGAATGACTCCGGTCGGCCCTTCACGCGGTCCAAGAGCGGTTGCAACGCTCGGCGATCCATACCGTCAACGGGCGGAAGATCCAGTGCCCGCAGGAAGCGATTCAGTGGCTGGGTCGAAGACTCGTCCGGCGGCGCATGCGCGCGACGTAGCGACGGCACTTTCAACTCGGTCAGCAGTTCCGCCACCACCTCGTTGGCTTCGACCATGAACATTTCGATGATGGTGTGGGAGAAGGCTCGGTCCTCCGGCTCGACGCCGATGGGCCGGACTTCGTCGTCGAAAACGATCTCGACTTCGGGCAGATCGAGCACCAGTGAACCGTCCGCCAGGCGGCGTTTCTGGATCGTGCGGGCTAGCGAATCCATCTGGCCGACAAGGTCTACCGCTTTCTTCGGGATTCGTCCGACCTTGCCTTCCAGAATCTTGGTAGCTTGGTCGTAGGTGAGTCGTTTGGCTGAGTGGATCACCGTGTTGGCGAAGCGCGTCGAGACTCGCCGGCCTTTCGCGTCGTAGGTGATAAACGCGCTCTTTGCGAGGCGTGGCACCTTCTCTTGCAAACTGCACACTCCGTTGGACAGAACCTCCGGTAGCATGGGAATCACCAGGCGCGGGAAGTAGCAACTGTTCGCGCGTTCGCGCGCTTCGGTATCCAGCTTGCTGCCCGGCTTCACGAAGTGGGCGACGTCTGCAATGTGTACGCCCAGTTCGAGTCGGCCGCGGGCGCATTTGGTAATTGAGATAGCGTCGTCGAAATCGCGGGCGGTGTCGGGGTCGATGGTGATGATGGTCAGATCGCGCAGGTCGTCACGATCGCGCGCTTCCTCCTCGGCGTCGTACTTGGCCACGACGCGGGCGGCTTCCTTGGTGACCGAAGCCGGAAACTCCAGCGGCAGTTGGTATTGATAAACGATGCTCTGCGTATCGACACCGGGCTCGCCGCGTTTGCCGAGTATCTTCGCGATGACCCCGCGCGCGTCGCGATTTTCTTCCGGGTACTCGACGATTTCCACCACGACCTGATCGCCCGCGCGAGCGCCTTTGGCGCCCGGATCACCGACGAAAATGGGCACGTGGAGTGTGTTGCCGTCCGGCCGGACGAACCAGCGTTTGAGCTCTCTGCAGAGTTCACCGACGAAGCGACTCTGACCGCGCTCGATGATCTCGACGATGCGGCCTTCGTACATCATCCGCCCGTCGCGCTTTCCGCGCTTGAGCACCCGCGCAGCCACGGTATCACCTGTAAGCGCACCGCCCGTCTGACCCGGCGGGACGAATAGATCGCCATGCGTGTTGGGCGTGTCGGGAATGAGGAACCCGAAGCCGCGCGGGTTGGCTCGAAACTGCCCTACGATTCGCCGCGCCGGATCGGGCAGCGTCAGCGCGCTGGCTGAGCCCATCACAATCCGCCCGGTCTTCATCAGCGCCTTGACCGCTTCACGGAAATCACCGTGTTCCTCGTCGGCGATCCCCAACTCCCGTGCGAGCCCCGGCTCTTTCTGCGGCTGATACCCCTGCTTGGCCAGATGTCGAACAATCCGATCCTTGAAACGTTCCGGTGTCATGGTGTGTCCTCGCGCTCCCTTGATGCTGCTTCACCTTTCGATGCGCCTGGGATATTACCCGCCCGCAACCGAAACCGCGAATACGGATTGTCGCGAGTCGCTGTCATTCCGAGCGCAGCGAGGAATCTAGCCGGCATGTCCTTCCAGCTAGATTCCTCGCTGCGCTCGGAATGACGTTCGACGCGGAGCGTCGACCTATTTGTTGGTGCGGAGGGTGCCTGCGTACATCTCGTACTTCAGCAGGCGGCAGTCGATTTTGGCGTTTTGGAATTCCATTCGGCGGCTGGCGCGCAGGCTGATTTTTTTGGCGAGCGACATGTTGCCGGTGAAGATGT
>JAJDDU010000144.1 GCA_029260155.1 Phycisphaerae bacterium
GTGCCCCTCGTCGGCGAGAACCGCGTCATTGCCCGTTACGGATTGGCGATGATCCCGAGGACTCAGTTCGTCGGCCTAAACGTCCTGATCGAAACAGCGGGACTCACTGGAGCGAAGGTCGATGCCTACGACGTCGGTTTCAAACTAGGCCCCCGACTCAACGCGGCCGGTAGAATGGGACACGCCCGACTTGCCGTCGATCTGCTCACCCGCGCCGACGAAGCTCGCGCGCAAGAAATCGCCCTCTACCTCGAAGACCAGAACCGCGCCCGGCAATCCGTCGAACGCAAGATCACCAAACAGGCCATCGAAATGGTCGAACGCGACGAAATGGACGCCGACACAAACCGCGCCATCGTCCTTGCAAGCGAAGACTGGCACGCCGGTGTCATTGGCATTGTCGCTTCCAGAATCATGCGTCGTTTCAACAGACCCGCTATTCTGATCGCACTCGGCAATGAGTTCGGGCAGGGCTCTGGACGAAGCATTCGCGAACTGGACATGGCCGACGCCCTCGCCCAATGCACTGAGCATCTGGTCAAACACGGAGGCCACGCAATGGCGGCGGGATTGACAATAGAGCCAAAGAACGTGCCCGCATTCACCGAGGCGTTCACTAGCGTCGCCAACAATATGCTCACCGTCGCCAATCTGCGAAAGAAAATGCGCATCGACGCAGAGGTGGAACTGTCCGCCCTCGATTTCCCGACAACCGAAGCGCTCTTGGGCCTCGGCCCGTTCGGTGCGGGCAATCCATCGCCCCGACTGGCGACTGACTGGATCAAACTCGCCCAAGAGCCGCGTTGTGTCGGCAAGACAGGCAAACATGTCCAAGCCGTATTCTCCGACGGCCGCGTCGTCCTCAAGTCCATCGCATTCGGTCAGTCAGACCGCCTCGAACAACTCAAAGCCCAGCGCCGCTGCCGTGTCGCATTCAGACCGCTCATCAATGAGTTTAACGGTTCACGCACCGTCGAAATGGAGATCCTCGATTTCCAATTCCCCGACGATGACCGTCCGTGAAGCCGTTTGTGGAGGAGAATATGCGTACGGCGTCCTGCGGCCCCAGCAGGCGCGTTTGCATCTTGGGCACGATTGGGATATGTCCACGTTGGGTGGCATCGGTTCTGTCGTGTTGACGGAGGGCGCGCTGGGTGGATTACGTTTGGCTTGTATCGTTGGTGGTCTTGTGTTTTGTCGGCGTTGCGCTGACCGTTGTGCGCATGCCGGGGACTTGGCTCATTATGGCAGCCGCTGCGGCGTGCAGTTGGCACTTCGACTGGGCGAGCCCGAGTTGGAAGATCGTCGTCGCGCTGGGCGTCATGGCGCTATTGGCCGAAGGGCTGGAGATGGCGGCTTCGCTGATCACCGCGCACAAGGCGGGGGCGAGCAAGCGGGCGCTTTGGTACGCAATGGCGGGCGGCTTTCTGGGGATGTTCATGTTCACCATCCCGCTGCCAATCATCGGCACCGTGCTCGGCGGAGCGTTGGGCTGTTTCGCGGGAGCATTGATCGGCGAGATAAGTCAGCACGATGATCTCGCCAAGGGCGCCAAGGTCGGCTTGTTCGCAGCTGTCGGGCAGGTTCTGGGCACGATGGCGAAGTCGATGATCGCGGTCGTCATGGCTGGCCTGTCGGTGTGTGCCGCCCTGCTATAGCACGGCCGATTCACGGGATAGACAGGGAATCGAGGACGGACTTGGCGCGGGCGATCTCCGCCGCAGCGCACGCGGGGTCGGACCGGCGCACGATTTGAGGACCGTGATAGCCTGCGGCATCCAGCGCCGCGGCGGTAGCGGCTAGATCAACTTGCCCCCCACCAAGCGCGGTTTCGTGACCGCCATCGCCTGTCGTCGCATCGCGCAGGTGAGACAGCCCAATCGTGTTCGCCAATTCGCCAACGACCTGCGTCGGATCGCATCCAGCCAGCACGAGCGCAGCCGGATCGACACAGACGCATAGCGACGGACAGTTCAGTTTCCGTATCGTCTGAAGGAAGACATCGGTCTGCACGTCGCCTGCTTGAATGGCAAACTGAATTCCGGTGCGGTCCGCGTGTTGACCGAGTTCGTGCAGCATTTCCATCAACGCGCCGTCGGCATCGGTCGACCCCGCGCGAGCCACGACCGTCGATACGCGCATGTCGCGCGCCAGATCGAGCGTGGCCTTTACTTCTGCGATTCGCCGATCAATCTCGTCACCGCGTGCCAGAAGCCCGTTGGGGACGTCAACATCGATCGCGGCGATGGCCATCCCGTGCGAGGCAACCAATCGCGCGAGCTCCCGACGTCCGGAAGCCGACAGCTGCCTTGGCGCTGTATCTCCGCGGGCAGCGCCGAGTTCGACGGCGCCGAACTCCAGGTCGGCGGCGCGCTTCAACGCGCTCCTCGTGGGTAGATGAAGGTCGTGAATGCCAATGCCCGCGTCTGATCGTCTCATGCGCTTCGCCTCGCCAGAGCGGGCTCAGGCCGAGGGACCACGCGGGAAGCACGCTAGGTAGCCGCCTCGCCACAGCCCGTGCGGCTGGCCGCACTCATCTGCAGGAATGTCCCACTAACCGTACAAACAAGCAAGACGAAGGGATAGAAAAATGCATAAGCGGACATCACGTTAAAGTGCGGCGCGAGGAATCTGGAGTCCATCAACATGGCCGCCAGCCCGGAAGCCAGCAAGACCGCGCCTGAGAGCGAAGACAGAAGGATGGTCGTGGTCCGCAGGTTGGAGAATGCAACCGCCGCAATGGCGATGAAGGTGATCACCATCATTACGTAGATGGCCGCCACCGGCACAAAGGAGTTCTGGAACATCGCCCACACGCCAGCCAATCCGAACACCCCGGCCAGCGCGGGGGCTGCATACTTGCGAAGTAGTACTCCCAGTATGACAGCCGTCGCGATGCCGATCGTGGCGCTGAAGATGAAACTCAGTTGTCCGCCGCTGACGATCCGTCCGGCAACCATCCCTGCAAGGGCATAGACGATCAGGAGCGTGAAACGCTCGAGTCGCCAGCCGCCTAGAAGAAGCGACAACCCCGGAATCACCAGAACGAGACCAAGGGTCGAGCCATTGGTCTCGAGCAAGTACTTCCAGTCAATCAGCAGTTCCTGCATCGCGTACCCCTCCCGCGCGCACCATCACACCACTTGATGTGTACGATATCCTGTATCGTTTAGATTGGGGCGGGGGATTCACTCTAACGATGCGTCAAGTCTTCGGCGCAGGCGCTGCTTTCTTATCGGGACGCGTGAGTAAGAACTGCAGCACGAAGGACGCGAGCAGAAACACCCCGCACGAGATTCCGACCGCCTCAGGATGCTCGATACCGGTTTGATAAAGATCGGGCTGCCACGTCTGGATGAGCGGAACCGCGCCGGCGAGGATCATCCCTGTGCCGACAAGCGACGTCATGGTGACCAGCGTCAGACGGACCGCGAGCAATCCGAGAATCAGTCCGAATAGTCCGAGACAGCCATTGATGAGGGCGAGCTTCCTCAAGCTGCGTCTCTCGTTTCCGCGGACGTTGTCCCACAAGCCACCGACCCACTGCTTGAACTCGGGCGCGATGTACTCGGCGTCGGGTCCCGCGTCGGCAAAGGTCAGCCCTTCGGAAAACGCGGCGGGCATGGGACCGGCTGACTGCCGGTAGGCTTCGACCTGGGGCGATAAGCTGTGCACGCCATACGTTCCGCTGAGCACGAGAATCAACGCCGTCCCGGCCGCGAGCCCGACCCACAATCGATGGAGGACGAAGCCGAGCACGCCGAATACGAGACCGCCCAGAGGAACCGCTACCGCTTGCGGCATGCCCGTGCTCACGCTGACGGCGAAACCGGAAGCGATGCCGGCCAAGCAGAGGCCCAGCGTGAGCGACCCGCGCGCCAAGCGCGCGCCCAGCACCGAAACGCCCAAGCCGACGGAAACCAGACAGGCGGCTATCGAGGTTAGAACCGGAACGGTCATGTCTTGGGGCGCGTGATGCTCAACCAGGGTCCGCGCATGTTCGAAAAACTGTCCGACGCCGTCCATTTCACTAACTCCTGACCGGGATGATATTCGTCACACCCGGTCACATATTCTCTACGAATCGGCCCGCGGACACCAGATTATTCACAATCACGCCGGTGCGCGCGTCGTGAGGCGGTCCGGATAAGTCGAGATGTCGATGTAGTCGCGTCCGGCGTCGATTCGTCCCCACCGGCGGTAGTTTTCTCGCAGGAGCATCATCTTTCGCTCGGCGGTGTTCTCCTCGATCTCCTCGCCTGGCGCGGATCCCCAGACGATGCGTCCGCCGGCGGGCGCGGTG
>JAJDDU010000145.1 GCA_029260155.1 Phycisphaerae bacterium
CGTCAATCTCGACGCCCTCACCTACGCGGGCAACCCAGCCAACTTCGCCGACCTCGAAAACGAATCGCGCCACCGATTCGTAAAAGGCGACATCTGCGACCGCGCGTTGGTAGCCAAGCTCTGCGACGAAGGCATCGACGCCATCATAAACGTCGCCGCCCACACCCACGTGGACCGCAGCCTCCTCGGCGGAGACGATTTCGTCGGCACAAACGTCGGCGGCGTGCAAGCCCTTTGTGAAGTAGTTAAGGAACGTAGCCACATACGCCTGCTGCACGTCTCGACCGACGAGGTGTACGGCTCCCAAGCGCCAGACGAGGTTGCCGACGAGTCGTTCCCGATCGTTCCGCGAAACCCCTACTCCGCCGCCAAAGCAGGCGGCGATCTCCTGGCCCTCGCCTACATGCACAGCTTCGATCTAGACGTCGTCATCACCCGATGCTGCAACAACTACGGACCGTTCCACTACCCCGAGAAGATGATCCCGCTCTTCGTCACCAATCTGTTCGACGACAAGCAAGTCCCGCTCTACGGCGACGGACTCAACAGCAGGCAGTGGATTCACGTCGAAGACCACTGCGCCGCAATCGCCCGCGTCCTCGAAGCGGGTCGCAGCGGAGAGGTCTACAATATCTCCACCGGTGTTGGCCTGACCAATCTCGAACTCACCGACCGACTCCTCGAAATCACCGGCAAAGACAAAACGCTCATCCGCTACGTCCAGGACCGCCCAGGCCACGACCGCCGCTACGCCCTCGACGACACCAAGCTGCGCAGCGAACTCGGCTGGTCCCCGAAGTTCGACTTTGAAACAGGCCTAGCCCAAACCGTCCAGTGGTTCCGCGACAACGAGCAATGGTGGCGACCCATCAAGTCCGGCGAGTATCGCAAGTACTATGAAGAACAGTACGGCGAGCGTATCCAACATTGAGCAACACAACCCGGGTCATCATACTAGGCGCCGCCGGCCAACTAGGCCGGCAGATGGTCGCGCGCCTCAGCGCATCCGCCGATCGCGAAGTGGTCGCCTTGGACATCGACCAAGTCGATCTCACCGACCGCTCGGCCGTCCGTGACGCACTGCTTCCCAATCCCGCACAATGGATCATAAACACCGCAGCCATGACCAACGTCGACGGCTGCGAGTCAGCCTCCGAAAAAGCCCACGCAATCAACGCAGAAGCAGTACGTTACCTCGCAGAAATCTGCACAGAACTAAACGCAGCGCTCGTCCACATCAGCACCGACTACGTCTTCGACGGCCAATCGCCCGCTCCGCACATCGAGACCGACCCAACCAACCCCCTCGGCGTCTACGGCCAATCAAAGTTAGCCGGCGAGCAGTACGCCGCCTCAACCGCGCACCACTTGATCGTCCGCACCGCGTGGCTATACGGGCCCGGCGCCCCAAACTTCATAAAGACGATTCTCACGCGCGCAGCCGCGGGCACGCCCCTCCGAGTAGTAAATGATCAAACCGGAAGCCCGACCTACGCCCCCGATCTCGCTGAGTGCATCGACCGCCTAATGCGCGCCGGCGCAGAAGGCATCTACCACGTCACCAACACCGGCCACACAACCTGGTACGACTTCGCAAGTCACGCCATCACCCTCGCCGGCATCACCGCCAAGATCGACCCAGTACCGACCACCGAATACCCCACCCCTGCCAAGCGCCCAACAAACAGCACCCTAGACACCACCAAGTACACCCGCACAACCTCCCACACCCCCCGCGATTGGCCCGAAGCCCTCGCCGACTACATCCACCATCGCACCTCCGTTTAGCGGCGACCCGCAGGGGAGCGCTCCCCTTCGTCATGCTGAGCAAAGCGAAGCATCTCGCCGGAAGTCCAACAAGGCCAATCGCAGCCCGCCCACCTACCGAATAAGCGCGTGCCCCATTCTTCGCCCTACGCGAAGGATGGGGCACGGAAGGTGTACCCGTAGCACGGTCCCCCTCAAGGAATGCACCTGCTCAGCAGCACCGACACGTCGTCGCTGCCAGAGGCTGTGCCACGCCACAGATCCTCCGAGACCGGTATCGCGTGTCCACCACGGCGTCCTACGCCGTCTTGTGGTCTCGCGCGACCTGCGCGATATCCGCGAAGGGAACGTCGCCCGTTCTGATCCGCACCCAATCTCCGCGCCTGCGTTTCGCTACGATCACGGCAATCAGTATCGACCCCAGAACTACTTTCCCAGTCGCTACGCGAAACTGTTGAGCGATCCGGCGAATCAGGCCCGCCGAGAACAGCAAGTCATCCGACGTTATGTCGAGCGACTCATAAATCGTCTTGAGTTGCGCCTGCTCGCAAGGTGAGAGGACGTTCGCGACAGGCTTGAATCGCTGCGCGTGCCCGCACAAGCGAGGCCAATCTTTGGCCTTGCGGCGGTTAAACATGTAGCGCAACAGCAAGGCTGCATCAATATCGGTCCGACCGGTGGCTGCGTGAAAGGCGTCTACAATGTCGGCCAGTGCGTTTGGGGCCCTTCGGAGTTGGTCAGTTGCCACCTCTTTGGCCAAGTAGATGGCCTCAAGGGACGCCTTTTGGTCGAGCGTAAGCAAGTCGTGAAGAACTGTACGACGGTTCGCATTCATTGATGGTCTCCAGTGCGCGGCCCCTGATTTCGATATGCGTTGATTTTGAACGACGGGGCAGCAGGGTCGCTCTCTCTCAGTTCCCAAGCGCACATGGCATTCGCGATGCGCCC
>JAJDDU010000146.1 GCA_029260155.1 Phycisphaerae bacterium
TCAGTATTCGTGGGAAGACATTCACCATACCATTCGCCGCCGCGGGTAGCGCGGAGCTGACAGCGGGCCAAACGGTGACGACCGCCGCCGTCGTGCGTCTGTTCGATGGGGATCCGGCTGAGGTACCCGTGACCGGCTTGATGACACTTCCCAGCTCAAGCATAGCGCTCACTCAGACGTCGACGGGCGAAGCAGCCTCGGCATCAAGGGCGTTTCCTCTCAATGGGACTGCGAGTGTTCGCGTCGCCTTTGTGCCCGGAAACTCGGCGGACTTCTGCGAGAGCGCGCAGCCCATGGCGGAGTACGACATTGTATTGACGACGGGCGTCGCAGGCGTCGTGCGTGAGCAGTATCGGCTGACTCCACCGGCCCTCAGCGCCATTGCCGCCAACGACGTGACCATCTGCACGAAGATCAGTTCCGATTTCGACGCGCAATTGACCTTGGGCGATTTCATCCTGACATTTGACGACGGGACGCCTCCGCCGACCTTCATGCTTCGCAACCTCAGCACCGCGAGCATCGGGCTGTTGATCCACGGAGAGGTGTTCAATCCTTCTACCCTGATCGAGCCCGGAGAAACGCGCGTGGTCACGTTGGACAACGCGCCGCGTGGCAACGGAGTTCAGATTCGTGCGGGCAGCAACACGCTCGGGACGGTGGATTCGATCGATTGCCCGTCTCTGGATGGCGCAGATTACGTCGCCACCGTAGAATGGACCGGCGTGACATTTACTTGCACAGCCGAGAGCGACCCGACCGTCGATGGGGTTGACGATCCTACGGTGCCGGAGCGCACGACGATTCAGGTGCCGATCGACAACGTGGCAGGCGCCGCCATAGCGGCGACGCGAACGACCACAATCAACGGTGTCGACTACGCCGTCAAAGGTGCATTGGACGTGGCCACGCAGGATGTACAGGCCAGCCCCGACGTTGATGGCGTAAACGTGGACTTGAGCGATCTCGGCCTCGAATCCGTCGAGACGGTTCATCTCGCAACGTATAGCGCGTGGGTTCCGGACGTTCCGGATGGAGTCACCGTTGCGATTGCCACACTTAGCTTTGCGGATGGCGCGGCGACGGAAAGCGTCCCACTGGTTCTCGGTATCGACACGGCTGAGTGGTCGTACGATCGCGTGGACCACCCAACTCGCTCGGGCAGTGTTCAACACGCAAAGGCAGAGGTGTTGTACAGTTTCAAGTCGTCGATCGACTCAACCGGGGATTACGAGGCGTACGTTTATGGCCTGACCGTGCATCTGGATCCACCGCGTAATCTGTCCGGCATTCATTTGGCCGTCGCGGATCCGAGCTCGTATGGCGTGCAGCGTTCGGGCGCGCTTGCGACCTGGGCTGCACAGAGCATTCCCGCGATAACTCTGGTTGGCGCGCCTGGTTCGCCTGACGGCACCATTATCGACGGCGTCCTCGTCGATGACGGCGGTTCCACGCCCGCTGTCGCCGGCCGAGCCACCGGCACGGTTTTAAACGGCGCGACCCGCGAATCGCTCGCAGAGGTGACGGTCACTCTGGACGGAACGCTTGGGTCAACCACGACTGACCTGACCGGCAGCTTCACGTTCAGCGACCTACCGGCGGGCAGCCACACGCTCGAAGCCACCTTGGCTGGCTATGAGCCGGCGAGCGCGACCATCACGATCACTCCGGGCGGGGTCGCGTTTGCGTCTCTCGACTTGTTCGCCGTCGGGTCCATAACGGGCGAAGTTATCGACGGGCGAAGCGGCGAATCACTGTCCGGCGCCGTGGTTACGATGGATACATCGGTCGCGTCCGCCACAACCGACGCTGCCGGCAACTTTGCGCTCAGCGGCGTGCGCTCGGGCGAACATGCTCTTGGCGCGACGCTGGCTGGATATGCTCCGGCCTTGGAGACCATCACTCTTACGCCGGGTGAGGTGACGACCTCCTCGCTCGCACTCTTCCGAGCGGGCACGGTCACCGGAGGCATCGTCGACGCTCAGACCGGAGAGAGTCTCTCCGGCGTTCAGGTTAGCGTTCGGGATTCCGGCGCGTTGGCCACGACCGACGCTTCCGGCGCGTTCATTATCGACGACGCGCCTGAGGGTGATCGAACGCTGAGCGCGGTTCTGACAGGGTATATTCCGACGACAGTGCCAGTGGCTGTCACTGCCGACCAGTCGATCGAGACTTCCATCGGGATGCTCAAGATCGGTGCGGGCGGTGACGGGGTAGCGGTCGTGTTGTCTTGGGGTGCGTCGCCGCGTGATCTCGATCTTCACGTATCCGGACCGGACGGAAGCGCCGGGCGGTTTCACGTTGCCTACTACGCGCTCACCCCGGTCGGGCATGCGTCACTCGATTTGGACGACACGGTCTCGTTCGGACCTGAAACGGTGACCATCTCGCCGACTCAAGCTGGAAGTTACGTTCCCGGCGACTACCACGTCTGGATCCACAACTTCACCGGGGATGCATCGTTCGGCGTGTCCGCGGGCATCGTGACCCTCTTCGCCGGAGGCTCGCAATTCGCGCAATACCAGGTGTCTGGTGCTTCCGGCGTTGCCGCGGAGACCATCTGGCGGGTGGCTGAGTTCACCGTCGCCGAGGATGGCACTGTATTCGACATTATTCCACTCCAGTCATACGAGTCCGGCACGGATCGTTCCGAGCACTGACCAGTGCGTGGGGGGGGGTACGTTTGACGCGTACTTGCCCAAGGACGTGCGAACCATAGCTTCGGCCGTGGGTGACACGAACGCCGGCGACGTGCGCTTCACTCCGCAACCGCACCCCCAACCGGAGGCGACTCGTGTTGATCGCACTCCATTGCGGGACCGTCAGTCACCGTACGCGGGCACGACCCCCTGCCCCCCGCATCCGCCCCCACCAAGGCCATGAAGGACGCAGGCCGTGCCACCCGACTCGTTGCAACGGGCGAAACTCGCGCGCGATGTCAATACCGATCATTAGGTCAAGGCCGGGGGCTATTCATGACTTGACCACGCCACGATTGAGTCGCCGGTGGTGCACCGACTGCCAACTGTCGGAATCGAAGCAAATCAAACGGTCCAATCCAGCCATCGCGGTCGACGTCAGCATAGTCTTCGCGCATCCCCCTTTCCGGTGCGAAGACGTTCCCAAGGATAAGCCGAAACCGAAGCACGTCGAACGGTCCTACGTGTCCATCCTGATCGATGTCGCCGGGTAAGAAACCAATGTCAACACTGTTGGCGTCTAATAACGTGTTGCCCATCGCATCTTCGACAATTGCGGTGATTGTCGTCCATTCCTGCAGAGTAATGATCCGGTCCAATATGATCTCGACAACAATGTTGTCTGTCGTGTTGACATGAAGAACGCTCGGTGCGTCACCAACACCTGTCTGAGTTACACTGAAATCTCCCGGCTGCAGTTCACCGCCGCCGATACCGAAGACAGGTTCATTGAAGACCAGAACTGCTGAATCCAGGCCCATGTTCGGCTCGCTTCCCTGACTGCTTTCGATTCGGGGGTCGATGTAACCGCCGTGGATGATCGGCGTGTCATTGAACGAACCTCCGGCGTTCATCGTGACACAATCAAGGGCACGTACCTCACCGGGGATCACGGCGATGTCGTATTCGATGATGAAGTTATGGGCATCGAAGTCCTCCGGCGGCGGCATATCAGGTTTGTATTCATCCAGCCATGGCGAGTACGTCTTGACATCGATAATGCCGCCGTCGTCATCGGTTTCAAATGTCATGATCCTCAGCCAGCCATTCCCGCCATCGGGATTGAATTGGTAGTCTGACATGATCGACGTTAGCGTACCTTCTTCGAGCGTCGGGCCGACTGGATCGGATCGCCGGGCAGCCTCGTCTTGGTGACCGCCCATCAGGAGAAAGAAGTTGGCATGTCGGCTCAGAGAATCGTAGATCGCCGATCCCTGACCTGTGAATTCGCCGGCGGCATTGAGCGGAAAGTGTGTCAGCACGATGGCACGTCGATCATTGTACGTTTGAAACAAGCAATCAGCCCAAGTGAGAACTTCCTTGCGCAGTTCAGTGTCGCCTGGGTTGTATTCCATGCAGACAACGATGAAACCCGTGTCATTGGCTTCGAATAGAATGTAGTGATTGTCGTTGTTCGTACCATAGTGGCCGCCATAGTAGCTTCTATCCAGAAAGCGGTTCACGCCGAAGTACTGATTGTAGAGAACCGTTGTCACGTCCGCATGGGTGAACGTGCCGGGATTGCTTCCGGGATCCTGGTCGTGGTTGCCGACGCACAGGCCATATGGAATACCGTCCGCAAGGCCGGTTGTCACGGGATCTTCCAGCAGGCTGTGGGCGGCATCTGCGTGTTGCCACTGGATGCCCTGGCCCGCTCTGTTGACAATGTCCCCGAGGTGTCCGACAAATACAATGTTGCGTGTTTCCTTCTGGTCGACAATCCACTGCATCTGCGCGCTGTAAATCTCGGGATGGTTTTCAGAGTAGTGCTGAGTGTCGGGCACTATGATGATCGTAAAGTCATCGGCAAGCGCGCCCGGCGCGTCGGCACTGAGAACCAAGCACAGACCCATCACGAAACACTTCACCGAGAGATTCACACGAGACCTCCATGCACGACTCGCCGTTATCGATCCATTGGTAGCATTGGTCCCTGCTTGGCGCCAGCCGAACGAAGATGATATTGTAGCAGAAGGAAGCAGCGCGTGGTGCGCTCGTTGATTTTTATCAGACGTTCGAGCACCCGCCAACGCAGAATCAGCCGCTCACGCCGCCGCAGTGATCCAGGCGCCGCCGAGGACGGTGTCGTTGTCGTAGAACACGACGGCCTGACCGGGCGTGGGAGCGCTTTGCGGTTCGTCGAAGACGACACGACACCGGGCGTCGGGTTGCAGATGGACCGTGGCAGGCGCTGCAGTGTGCAGATATCGGATCTTGACGCCGGCGTGGAAGCAGTCGCCGAGGCCCGCCACGAGCATGGTGACTCGCTCGGCTGTGAGGGCCGACTTTAGCAGGCTATCACGGTCGCCGACGGACACGGTGTTGGTGGCAGCATTGACCGAAGTGACATATATTGGCACTCCTGCGGCGATGCCCAGTCCGCGACGTTGCCCGACGGTGAAGTGGCCGATGCCCTTGTGGCGACCCAAGACTTCGCCGTGTTCGTCGACCACGTCGCCTTCGCGAAAGGCGTCGGGGCGGCGCTGCTTGACCACACGGGCGTAGTCGCGGTCAGGGACGAAGCAGATTTCGACCGAATCGGGCTTGTCCGATACCGCGAGCCCGATGCGCCGGGCGTGGGCACGAACCTCGTCCTTGGTCAGGTGGCCGATGGGAAAGAGCACGCGTTCGAGCAACGTCGGGTCCAACCCGAACAGCACATACGACTGGTCCTTGCTTGCGTCGACGCCGCGTCGCAGAACGAGGGCACCGTCCTGCCGGTCAATTCGGGCGTAGTGACCCGTGGCGATATAGCGTGCCCCTACGGCGTCGGCGTACTCGACGATCTTTCCGAACTTGAACTTGTGATTGCACACCACGCAGGGGTTGGGCGTGCGACCGGCTGCGTATTCGTCGGAGAAGTAGTCGATCAGCTCCGCGAAGTCCCGTTGAAAATTGAGCGCGAAGAAGGGGATGTCCAGCTTGCCGGCCACAAAGCGGGCGTCGGCTGCGTCGGATGCCGAGCAACAGCCCTGATGCGCGCGACTGCCCTCCTCGACGGGCGCGGGCTCTTCGACCCCCACACGCATGAACAGCCCGACAACGTCGTAGCCTTGGTCGCGCAGCAAGCAGGCCGCGACGCTGGAGTCAACACCGCCGCTCATGGCGACGACCACCTTGCGATTGGATTCACTCATGTGTTGCGGCTGCCGCCTGTGCAGTGGTGGGAATGGACTCGACGCGACCGAGCAGTTCTTCAAAAACGGTATCGAGGGGACCGTACAAGGCCACGATCTCGCTCCGCGTGGCGTCGTCGGTGATGCCGCCTTCGCCCAGCTCGCCCTCCAGTCGTTCCATCCGCGCACGGTTGCGGGTGGAGTGCTCAATCGCGCGGGCCTTGCATTCGCGAAGGACGGAGTGCGCGGCATCGCGTTGGGAAGTATCGAGTTGGTAGCGTACGATGAACTCCGTGACAAAGTGGTCCCATCGCAGGAGTTCCTCATCGACGCGTCGCTTTGCTGCGGACGACGCGGTCTTGCCCGTCACTTGGCTGGTGTCGCGAGCGCCTGACAACGAGCGTCCCCGGGTTTCGAGCGTTGTTCCCAATGATCGCAAGCGCGCGGTCGTCTCAAGGGCATCGGCGT
>JAJDDU010000147.1 GCA_029260155.1 Phycisphaerae bacterium
GCAGATCCATGGCACAGTAGCTCTTGAGATCCATCGGCGTCTCCTTTCCTGCTTCGGCCTAGCCGTTTTCCCGGATGCACACCGGCAAACGCTACCCGATGCCGGTGGGAGACGCCCTCGCTACTATATCTTCATTTTGCACTGTCACTGGAATCCGGGCGACCCGTCCTCCACGCCCGCGCCATTTGCGGTCTTTGGTGTTCATCGAGGCTTGTCCCAATTCGGAAATCGGGTATAAGGGACGATTCAAGACGATATTCGGCGTGGCTGTTGGGTTCCGCCGGATGACGATTGGATAGGAGAATTCAGTGGCCGTCAGGCTTAGGTTGAAACGAATGGGACGCCGGCACAGACCGTTCTACCGCGTAACCGTGGTGGACGGGCGCAAAGCGCGCGACGGCCGCGTCATCGAGGAACTTGGCTTGTACGATCCGCTTCTTCCGGACGAGAGCAAGCAGATCAAACTTAATCGCGAACGGATCGACTACTGGCTGAGCGTGGGCGCGCAGCCGAGCGATACGGTTCGCGGTTTGATCCGGCGGAACGATGCAGCCGCGGCGGCGCCGGCCTAGCTGGCCGCCGCACGATTTCCACCGATGCGCATCGATGTCCTGACGTTGTTTCCCGAAGTGTTTGAAGCATACTTCGGGGCCAGCATCATCGGTCGAGCGGTCGCGGCTGGACTGGTGCGGATCTCGTACACGAACTATCGCGAGTTCACGCACGACCGGCATCGCACGGTGGACGATAAGCCGTTCAGCGGCGGGCCCGGCATGGTGATGCAGTGTGGCCCGGTGTTCGATGCGGTCGAGCACGTTTGTCGCGACGACGACGCGCCGGCGACAAAGATCCTGCTGACACCGCAAGGCGAGCGGCTGAATCAGCCACTGGCGGCGGAGTTGTCCCGCGCAGAGCATGTGGTGCTGGTGTGCGGGCACTACGAAGGTTTCGACGAACGCATACGGATCGGCCTCGGCGCACGCGAGATTTCGATCGGCGACTATGTGCTGTCCGGCGGTGAGTCAGCCGCAATCGTGCTGGTCGATGCGATGGTGCGTCTGCTTCCCGGAGCGCTCGGGGACGCGGAATCCGCCGAGAACGACTCGTTCTCAGACGGTATGTTGGAGCATCCGCAGTACACGCGCCCGCGCGTGTATCGTGGGATGGAAGTCCCGGAGGTTCTGTTGTCGGGCAATCATGCCGACATCGAGGCCTGGCGGCGAAGCGAATCGCTGAAACGCACTATGCAGCGCCGACCGGACCTACTGAGCGAGTCGGACCGGCCGAAGAAAAGTTAGTTACCCGCACCAATGTGAGACGTGCGGCCGCGGAAGAAACGAAGGAGTTGCGCGATGAGTCAGCAGTTGTTGGACAGCGTTGAGAAGCAGTATCTAAAGGCGCAGCCTCCCGAACTTCGAATCGGTGACACGGTCGACGTGCATACGCGCATCATCGAAGGCGAAAAGGAGCGGACGCAGATCTTCAATGGCGTGGTGATCGCCCGACGGGGGTACGGAATAAACGCCTCGTTCAAGGTCCGGCGGATCGTGGCCAACGAAGGCGTCGAGCGGACCTTCCTGTTCCACTCGCCACGGGTACTCAAAGTCGAGGTCAAGCGTCACGGCAAGGTGCGTCGTGCCAAACTGTACTACCTCCGTGATCGCGTGGGCAAGGCCCGCAAGCTGAAAGAACGCCGCCGTGTCAAAGTCGCTGCGGCGCCGGCGGCAGTCGCTCCACCCGCGAATCCGAGCGAGCACGATCTGGCTGCGGTCGCCGTGGCAGGCGAGCCGGCGTGATCCTCCTCGGCTCGCGCGGCGAACGGATCGCGGCGCGGGCGTTACGGCAGGCGGGCTACCGCATTGTCACGCGAAACTACAAGTGCTTCGCCGGTGAGATCGACCTGATCGCGCTCGATGATGACACGTTGGTGTTCGTCGAGGTGAAGACACGCAGCTCTGCGGACGCAGCCTTCCCCGAGGCCAACGTCAACCACCGCAAGCAACGGCAGATCACACGCGTCGCCCGGGCCTACGTGGCCGCCAAGCAGATCGACGAGCGGCCGTTACGGTTCGACGTCGTGTCGGTCCTGCTGGAAGGTCGCTCAAAGCCGGCCGTCGAGCATTTCGTGAACGCCTTTGAACCCGTCTTTCGATAGTCAGCCGCCATGGGACTGATCGATTCGCATGCTCATTTGACGTTTGATGCGTTGGCCCATCAGGTCGACGAAGTCTTGGCTCGCGCGGAAGCCGCGGGCGTTGACCACGTCATCTCGATCGCGACAGACATGGCCGACGCAGCGCGCGTGCTTGATCTCGCCCGCGCGCACAGTTGCGTGTCAGCCGCGATGGGGTTTCATCCGCACGAAGCCGGCAAGATCACCGACGCGGACTGGGGCTTATTCGGAAACCTCGTGGTCGAACCCGACATTGTGGCCATCGGTGAGATGGGGCTGGACTATCACTACGACTTCGCCGACCGGCGCGTGCAGCAGGAGGTCTTCGCTCGGCAACTCGAAGTTGCGACCCCGACCGGCAAGCCGATCATCATCCACTGTCGCGAAGCCCACGACGATGCGGTTGCGATTCTGAGGGAAGGCGGATACGCCGGACGCCCCGTCGTTTTTCACTGCTTCACCGGAACGCAAGCCGAGGCTGCCGCGCTGGATGACAACGGCTGGCGCCTGTCGTTCACCGGCGTCGTGACGTTCAAGAACGCCGGCGACTTGGTCGAGATCGCGCGATCGTACCCCTTGGATCGAATGATGGTCGAAACGGACGCGCCCTACCTGTCGCCCATTCCGGTACGTAACGTCCGCCCCAACGAGCCCGCCCACGTCGCACACACCGCGCGCTTCTTGGCCAATCTCAAAGCCATCCCCTTCGAGGATTTCGCCGCCCAAACGTCAGCCAACACGCGGGCATTCTTCGGATTGAGGTAGCCTTGAACGTGGCGACAGATCGCTAGGGTGGGCAGGAGTAGCCATCAACTCGACCTCGAACCGCTGGGGGATAGGAATACGAGATGACAGAACACGATTCAGCCAGGCGAGACAATCGGAGTGTTCTTCATGGGAGAAATCAGCAGCCGACTGCGTGACGCGACCGAGAGGGAACTGGATGCCCTGACCGGCCACTCCGATTGGTATCAGTTTCCAATGGACGATCTCTCGGGCGTGCGCGGACTTGAATACGACGTAGCGATCGACGGCGTGGTCAAGTATCCCCGCACTGATCTCCGCGAGGATTACCAACTCAATGTTCTGAGCGTTGGATCAGTCATGATCGGCTTCGAAGCCAGCTTCATGGCCCCGGCGATTGTGTCAGGCGTGTTTCCGACCGATCACCTTCGGATTGCGTTTGCTGTTCGTCCATCATCGGAAGGCAAAGGGCGGTGGGAGGATGCAACGGAAGCCCGTTGGGCGGTCGCGTTTCACTGGGACGGCAATCCGTTGCAGGTCGAAGACATGGCTCCGGATGCTGATTGTCCGTCCATGGACCACGTTCTCCCCGCTTACCGACTTCGGGCAATGCAGCAGGCTGTAGCTGTGTGCCAATCTCCTGAATGACGGAGCGAATCTGGGGTGAGAGTTGTCCTCGACGTTGGCGGAAGATCGAGTGGCACCCATCAACGCACAGTTGCCGAATGCGCGGAAGCTCGGCTGCGTGATTGAAAATGAGCGAGGATTGCAATTTGTCTTTACCTTGTGTTTTGGCGGGTCCGGGTTGTGGATTGGGGTTCCGTTTTGTTATGATGGGTTTGCGTTTCGGGCGTTGTTTCGGCGTCCGGTACGGTGAGTGTTCTGGCGTTTTCGTGGGCCGCCTTTCTTGTGACGAGTCGGTCTACCGTGTTTGGAGGAGCCTCCATGGGAAGAACGTACGTCTCAGGCGTTGTGGTGTTTGTGTTGGCGGTGGCTGTCTCGCTCGACGGAGCGTCGGCGGCTGTGCCAGCGCGCGGGCGGATTTCGCAGGACACGGGGCCGTCGTCGGCGTCGCACGGGGGTCAGCCTGGGTATGGTGATCCCGTTCCCGGATTGACGCCGGAGCAGCTCGCGCTTTTTGAGGAAGGTCGTGATCTGTTCAACGTGCTAGAGACGGTTCAGTCCGGGCTGGGGCCGATTTTCAACAAGGAAGGCTGCGGTGCGTGTCACAACGCCGGTCCAGATCCGCTGGATCCGGCCATCGGCGGAGCCGGCGCGGAGACGGTGACGCGGTTTGGGCGGTTCACCGGCAAGGGCGAATTCGACCCAATGGTGGAGTTTGGCGGACCGTTGCGTCAGCACTCGGCTATCAGCGATGAGTGCGTAGAAGTTGTGCCGTTTGAGGCAGTCATCGAGATCCTGCGTGTGACGACGCCGATGTTCGGTGCGGGCCTTATCGAGGCCATCCCGGACGCGACGATTCTGTCACGCCACGACCCGGAAGATTCGGACGGCGACGGCATTAGCGGCAAAGCGCGAATGGTGTTTGATCCGTGGCTTCAGGAAGAACACGTTGGGCGATTTGGGTGGAAGGCCGGCGTTGTGACGCTGGATACGTTCTCGGCCGACGCGTCGCTGAACGAGATGGGCATTACCAACATGTTGTTTCCCGATGAGAATGATCCCAACGGCGTCTTCCCGCCGGAGTTGGCGGACTGCGACACTGTTGACGAACTGGAAGACGCGCCGGATGTGGACGGCGTGTCGCGCTTCAATCGGATGGCGACTTTTCAGCGATTGCTTGCGCCGCCGCCACGGCGTCCGACGTTGAATGGGCGCGGCCTTGCTTTGTTCCGGCAGATTGGCTGTGCGGATTGTCACACGCCTGTGATGTTCACCGGGGATAGTGACTTCGAGGTGTTGGCGAACCGGCCGGCATTTCTGTTTTCCGATCTGTTGCTTCACGACATGGGCGCCTTGGGAGACGAGATTGTAGACGGGCCTGCCGAGGGCACGGAGATGCGGACGGCGCCGCTTTGGGGCGTGCGGGTCCGGCCTAAGCTCCTGCACGACGGCCGGGCGGACAACAAAGATGCTCAGACGCGTATTCGGCATGCGATCGAGGGCAGTGATGGCCCGCCTGCGTTTATTGGTCACGCCGGTGAGGCAGCGGCGAGCCGGGATGCGTGGCTTGCATTGCCAGCGGCGGACCAGGCTGACATTCTCGATTTTCTGGAGTCGGTTTAGTCGACTAGTGGGGAAGTGTTGGTATGTGCAAGGGTTCCCGTTTGCATTGCGTTGCCGCGTTGGTCACGACGTTTTTCGTCACCGTGGGCGCGACGGCGGAGGTGGTTGCACTCGCGCCGGTGAAGGACAATACGCTTTTTGAGCACGCCGGGGGTGCGCTCAGCAGCGGGGCTGGGAACCTCGTTTTCTTGGGCGTAACGGGAAGCAATGGGGGCTTTGGGACGCGTCGATCGCTATTGGCGTTCGATGTGGCGGGAAGTGTTCCCGCTGGCGCGACGATCGACTCGGCGGAATTGAGACTTAGTCTGTTCAATACAGCGCCCGGTTCCGGCCCGCGGGTTGTCACCGTCCACCGAGTGTTGGCTGACTGGGGCGAGAGCGGCTCGTCAACAACCGGTGGTTCTGGGGCGCCGGCCCATGTGGGGGATGCTACATGGCTTCACAAGTTCTTTCCCAATGATCTCTGGACGGCGCCGGGCGGTGATTTTTCCGCGAAAGTGTCAGCCAGTCAGACGACGAACTTTCCCGGTGACTACACGTGGGGTCCGTCGTCGCAATTGGCAGCTGACATTCAAGAATGGGTAGACAATCCGGGGGCGAACTTCGGCTGGATGCTGCGCGGCGACGAAGGCAGTACGCACAACGCGCGGGGATTCGGCTCACGAGAGATCGGGGCGCCGCAATCGGTGCCGATATTGACGGTGACTTATTCGGTGGCGGCTGCCCCTGGCGATTGCGATGGCGACAGCGATATCGACGGGCAGGATTACGACAGCTTCCTCGATTGTGTGACCGGGCCCGACGGCGGGCCGCCGGGCGCGTCCTGCGGCTGCGTTGATCTCGACGAGGACGGCGACATTGACTTCACCGACTTCGGCTTGTTCCAACGCGTGTTCAGCGGGATGTGACGAGACCTCTACCCATCCAGCGTTCGAGTCCCCCACCTCCAAAGAGATGGGCCACCCGGTCTGCGTTTCAGAAGCGAGCGGTACTGGGGAGCATAACATCGCATTGGCCTTGCGGAAAGCTGCCGCGGGCCATGATCCAACCGTCTCCCCCGAACACGTGGGGTTCCGATTCGAGCGAGGCGCCCAGTTGATCGGGCGCGAAGTAGACCTCGACGCGCTCAATCGGTGCGTGCATGCGGTCGACAATCTGCCGGAGTGTCGGGATTTGTGTGGTGACTATGTCGTAAAGGCGCAGCGTGGCGTCTTCGTGTTTGAAACACAAGATCGCGTCGAGGTCCTCGGCGTACCACATCGGTTGCGTGGCTTGGTTGAACAGGAACACGCCGCGCTCGCGCACGACGCCGAGCCGGCGCGACACGGGTGCGCGTTCGTCCAATAGTCGATGCAGGAGGCGGAGGTCGTCGGGTCGATGCGGATCGAGCTGCCGCAGCTCTTGCCCATCCGGCACTGTCGCTGATCGACTCACGGGCGCGATGAACCGGCTCTCCTTCAGCAAGCGGAAGCCGAACTGCTCGTAGAGTTCGGGGTCTCCCGACAGTACGACGGCTGCGTATCGTTCGTCGCACCAACGCAGCGCCTCGTCCATTACCGAGCGGAAGTAGCCGCGCCTGCGATGGTCCGGGTGGGTACAGACCGCGTGAATGCCGCCGACCAGCATGTCGTGATCGTCCACGACCATCGGCACTTCAAGTACGCCGACATGCATCACCGGTTGACCGTCGCCGGTCAACACGAACGGAACTGACACTTCGTCCCAGCGCAGGCCGAGCGGGTCGAGTGCTCTGGCGTGCGCGGGCAGGCCGGGAAAGGCCAGCTCGAGCAACGAGAACACGCGATCAAGAAGCGCGGGGTCATCGGCGTAGCTGCGGCGATACGGTCCTTCGTTCATGATTCATTGATCCTGCAACGGTTGGGTGTTGTGTGTTGATCGTTCCGCCACATCATACGACTGCCCGTATGAGGTGAAAACGGCCAATAACGTGGGCCGAGATCGGTTCGTTGTTGGCCTTGCGCTTGCCGCGTGGTAAAATGAGGGCATGAGACAGGTGCTGATACATCGTGATCGCGAGGACGGCGGGTGGGTGTGCGACGTTCCCAGCCTTCCGGGGTGCGTGAGCCAAGGCGAGACCAAGGACGAGGCTCTTCGCAATGTGCGCGACGCGATTGACGCCTGGACCGACGCGGCCCGGTCCCTTGGGCGAGACATTCCCACGGACGCCCAAGACGTCGAAATCTGCCTGGTCTAAGGCAAGAAAAAACAGTCCATCGAGACTGGTACGCCCGTGCCACTCATCATGGCATATTACGCCCACGAGCACTGTGGCACCCATCGCACCATAGTAATACGTGCAGTCGTAAGACGTACTCCGTAATACTCATATGTAGGTAGACTGGCGATCCGGAATCCGACGTGCCCTCGCCCGTGTGCGCGGTATGAACTCAGTATGAAAACAAAGAAAAGCCAAAGAGCTGCCTCTAACCCCAAGGGGCTCTCACCGTACCCACCATGTCCACCGCCAGCCACCGGACGTGCCCGGCAGGGCAAGAACACGGTCATTTGGGGAAATGTGCTTGAGGAGAAAGACTTCATCAAACTCCCGCGGACGGTCCTAACGCTGGGCAGGGATAGCGGTGAGATGGGGAACGTGTTGAAGCCCCGCCATCTACTGTTGATTCTCGCCTTGATGGGCAAGCAGTTCCAGAAAAAGCCAGTGCGGGAGTATTGGGAAACGCTGGCCATCGATCTCGGGGTGAAGAAGGACACCGTGCGCAAATGGGCCTACGAACTCAGGGACGCTGGCTACCTGAAGATCACGCAGCATCGAGGTCGCGACCCGGATCGAAACCGTCCGGGAATTCGCAACGAGAAGAACAGCTTTGACTACTCGGCATTCGTGCGTTTCATTGAGCAGATCAAAGTAAAACGGATGGATCAGAAGGCGAAGGAGGCCGCCAAGTGAGCCAACGTCTTCCAATCATCTCGGGCAGAGTTGCCGTTCGCGCGTTTGAGGATGCCGGGTTCATTCTCCTGCCAGGGCAGGGCAAGGGCAGCCACATGGTGATGGCGAAAGACGATTGGGCGGGCATCTTGACCGTCCCGGATCACCGGGAACTCAAACGCGGCCTGCTCCGCTCGCTGATCAAGCAAGCTGGGCTGACAGTCGCTGAGTTTGTCGCGCTGCTGTAATCGCCTCAACCCGTCCGGTGTTACGGGCGTTCGTTGTTCAAGGTTTCTCCGGACCATGGTTGGGTTGCGGGGGTGATTCCGTTGACCATCTGGCGGAAGGCGAGGAGGTCGAAGGGGGCGAGCGTTCCGTCGCGGTCGCTGTCGATGTAGTCCTCGCCCATGCCCTGATCTGGTGTTAGCTGGCCATTGACGATCTGGCGGAAGGCCAACAGGTCGAACGGGCCGACTTCGCCATCCTGGTCTACGTCGGCCGGCAGAAAGGCGATGTCGATGCGGTCGGATTCGTCTGCGCCTTGGCCCTGATTTCCGGTATCGACGATGACGTTGGGCGTCTCCGCCATGTCCTGAACGATGGCCTGGATGGTGGTGTATTCGGAGAGCGTGATCGGGCGATCGAGGGTCAGTGCGACAAGCGGCATCTGCGTTGTGTCGATGGCGACTATGCTCGGCGGAGTGGCTGACCCGGTTTCGGTGACGGCGAATGCGTCGGCGGTCAAGCCGCCGCCGCCGATGTTGTCGACCGGTTCGGAGAATCGGACGGCGATTTCTACAATGCCGCGATCAAAGTCGGCGCCGTTTGAGCTTTCGATGCGCGGGTCGATGAAACCGCTGAATGGCCTTGTCTCGCCGACGAGGCCGGCGGCATGCACAATCTCCGGCGGTGTCGTGTCGAGGCTGCAATCAAACGGCGGGCAGGTCTCGACGGTGACGACGGCGGCATCGGAAGTTTCCGCACCGCAGTCATTGGTCACGACCACGGTGTAGCAACCCTGGTTTTCGCACTGCATGTTGGAGACGAACAGGAACCCGCTGTTTGCACCGGGGATGGGCTCATCGTTGAAGAACCATTGGAATTCGCCGCCGCCGTTGGCGAGCGTGGTGAGGAAGAGTGTCGCGCCGATCGCCACGGTTGAGCCCAGCGGTTGCTGCGTGATTTCGATGGGGAAGGCCTCAAGAAGATCGGCGACATTGCTTTCGATCGTCCCGCAGATGCCGGAAACGCTGACAGTATAGGTTGAGAAGTCGGCAGGTCCGACCGGTGAAATGGTCAGCGTATCGCCGGTTTCGCCTGGGATGTTTGTGCCGCTTCGCTTCCACTGATAGGTGAACGGTCCTTCGCCGACGGCGGTGACGCTGAACTCGCCAACGCCACCCAAGCATGCGAAATCAACCGCGGGCTGGTCGGTGATGGCGAGGAATTCGGTTCCGTCGACCACGCGGACGTCGTCGATGAAAAAGTGATCGGCGGCTTCTGCAGCGATGATACGGAAACGAACCTGTGTTGTTTCGTGGATGGCGTCCGGCGGCAACACCACGCAACTGCGCGCGTAGGGTTCCTGGTCGCCGCCACCGCCCGGATCGCCGAGGTGACGTGCGGCTTCTACGAAGGAGCCGCCCTCAGTGAGATATTCCATGACCAAGTCTTCACCGGATTCGGGTGAGCCGCCGGGTCCGAACGTGCCGCTGCGTTGCCAGAAGTACTCGACACCGACGTGTCCTATCACGGTGGTGTCCATGAAGCCGGTGGTGGTTTTGTCGGCGGCGTTCAGGTGCAGCGAGAGAGGGGAACTGGGTTCGTCCGCACCGAGGTCGTCGACGGTGGCACCGTCGTTCAGCCATAGCGCTCCGCTCAGGTCTGGTCCGGGGAAGGAATCGGTGAACGGAAACGTCGTGGTCGGAGCCAGCGACGACAGGCAATTTCGCGAGTTGCGAAACGCGGTGATGGTGGGTCGCGTGCAACTGGCGTGGAAGGTGTTGGAGGCGGTGATGGCACAGCGCATGGTATGTTGACTGCATAGCAGACATCCGCCGTGTGACCCGCATCCCGTGGTCGAGCCGCAGTGCTCGGCGTTCCAGTTGTGGCCCAACTCGTGGGCGGAGAGGTCGGTGGCGACGGCAATCCCTCCGCAGCAATCGGACTCGACGATGCTGTACCCGCCGAACGCTCCGCTGTTGCAGATAGTGCCCCGCCAAGCGACGCCGATGGCGCTCCCGTTGAGCGATCGGCCGGTGAACAGCTGGGCGACGTCCCGGACGACGGACTGCTGATTGTTGACCCAGTGGTTTGTCATCTGGCTGAGCAGGTCGCCTCCGCCGGGTCCTGCGTAGGGGTCGGGTTCGGTGGGTCTGATGATGATGGTGGTGATGACGTGGGTGATGCCGACTTCGGTTTCGTATTGCTCGTTCATGGCGTTGATGACGTTGTTGACGCGTGCTTCGACGGCGCCTTCGCTTCCCCATCGATTGAAGTACTCGACATCGGAGTCGATAGCGATTTCGGCTACGCAAATGTCACCGTCGCAGCCGAAGCCGACTTCGGGGTCGCCACCGCCTTCGATCGGTCCGCCCTCTACGATGGCGCCGCAGGATCGGCCGCTGGGGACGATGTCTGCATCGCGATAGATGACATGGTCACCTGCGGCGGCTTCGGGCACGCGGTCGGCGATCGGCTCGACCCAGAGACGCGTGCCGTCGGGCAACGTGATCATGGCGGTCAGTCCCGCCTCGCTCACGGAGCCCGCGACCGAGCTGCCGATGACACCGTCGAGCCGGCCGCGAATGGTGCGCAACGGTTCCGGCGGAACGGTCGTGTAGGTTCCGTCGGCGTGCTGGACGCGGATTTCGTAGTGCGCAGATCGCACGGAGTGAGGGTGTACCATTAGCACTAGCGACTCGTCGTCGATGGGAATGATGATGCCCTGGGTCACGGCGGGTGCCGTGTTCATTTCCAGATGGGCTACGCGGCTAGCGTAAAGGTCAAACTCGGTGTTGACGCGCTGCGCCAACGCTGCCGGTGTGAGTGTTTCGGCGCCGATCGCCTCGGTCGACGGTCCGACGACGCAAGACAGAAGACCCAACGACAGTCCGATGATCCAAGGACAATTCATACTAATACCTTCGTCTGTGGTGAACTCGCACGGTCGGAATCCTCTCCGACCGATTCGCCGGTGAAACTAGTGCCACGCTGTGTCACTATTACGCTCAGTTAGGGTCGCGCGTTGTTGAGCGACTGGTCCGCCCATGCTTCGGTGGCGGGTGAGACTCCATTGATCAGTTGGCGGAATGCGAGGAGGTCGAACGGTCCGACCTCTCCATTCCGGTCAGTATCTACAAAATCGGACTCGATGCCCGCGTCGGGGTCCGTTAGATCATTGACGATCTGACGGAAAGCCAGCAGATCGAACGGCGACACGTCGCCACTCTGGTCGATGTCGGCTGGGAGGAAGGCAATGTCCACGCGGTCGGTTTCGTCGATGCTTGGGCCTTGGTTTCCATTGTCGATGATCAGGTTGGGCGGGTCGGCTTGGTCCTGAACGTTGGCCTGGATGGTCGTGTATTCCCGCAACGTGATGGGGCGATCGAGCGTGATCGTCACGAGCGGCATAGCCACGTCATCAACTGCGATCACGGCGGGGGGCGGCGCGCCGCCGGTTTCGGACACGGCGAAGGAGTCGGCCGCCAAAGCGCCGCCACCTGCGTTTTCGACCGCCTCGGAGAAGAGTAAGGCGACCTGGGTGACGCCCAAGTCCATCACAGTGCCGTCCGAGCTTTCGCGACGCGGGTCGATGTAACCACTGAACGGTCGGGTCTCACCCGGCAGGCCAGCGGTGTGAACGATTTCGGGGGGCGTTCCGTCCGCGGCACAAGGATTGGCGCCGCCTTCGGCGATGCTCACGTCGTCGACGAAGAAGTGATCACCGACCTCGGCATCGAGGACGCGGAATCGAATCTGGAATGATCCGTGGGAGGCGTCCTCGTTGAGCAACACGCAGTTTCGTTCGTAGGGCTCCTGATCACCGCCTCCGCCAGGGTCTCCGGCGTGTCTGCCAGCCTCGATCCAGTCGCCGTTGTCGTCGCGGTATTCCATGATAAGGTCTTCGCCCGATTCCGGTGAACCACCGGGGCCGAAGTTCCCGCTGCGCTGCCACCAGTACTCGACCACGACGCCGCTGATGCTGGAAGTGTTCATGAACCCGGTGGACACGCGTGCGTCCCCGAATAGGTGCATGGAAAACGGCTTGGTTGGCTCGCTTGCGCCCATGTCGCTGATTTCGGCGCCGGCGTTTAGCCAGCGGGTCATGTCGAGTTCCGCATCCTGGAACTCATCTTCAAACGGGAAGACGGTGGTGGGCGTGACATCACTCAGACAGGTGCGTGTGTCGCGGTGGAAGGTGATGTCCGGGATCGTGCCCGTCGGACGGAACCGATTGGCGCACGTCAAGCTGGGGTTCATCGTCCATCCGTTGCAGGTGCAGTGGAACCCATTCCACAGGTGGCCGAGCTCGTGGGCTGACAGATCTGTGGCGCACTGCATTGCACCGCAGCAGTCCGATTGCACGAAGCAGAATCCGCTGGAGGTACAGATTCCTCCGATGGTCCAGGCTTCGCCGATGACACTGCCGGTGATCTGCCGGCCGGTAAACAACTCGGCTACGTCGCGGATGACGTCCTGCTGGTTGGCGAGCCAGTGGTTGCGGAATTGGGTGAGCAGCGTGTGGTTCGCGAAGGACGTATAGGGATCGGGCTCCGTCGGGCGAATGATGATGTGCGTGATGACGTGGGTGATGCCGACGTCCCGTTCATATTGCACGTTCATGATGTTCGTCACGGAGTTGATGCGTGACTCGACGTTGTTGCCCCAGTCCTGGAAGTATTCGACGTCCGAATCGCAGGCTAGTTCCGTAACGCAGATGTCGCCGCTGCACCCCGTGCCGAGCTCGGCGGGCGGTTCGTCGGCGGCGGGGGCAGCTTTGGCCTCCGTTGCGCATGAGCCGCCGTGGGGGATCACGTCTTCGTCGCTGTACACGACGTGGTCTCCGGGGGCTGCGCCGGCGACGCGCGAGCCCAAGGGCTCGATCCAGATGCGTTTGTGATCGGGGAATCTGATCATGGCGAGCAGCCCGTCCTCCAGAACCGATCCTGCAACGACAGCGCCCGCGATGCCGTCCACGATACCTCGAACGGTGCGTACCGGGTTAGGCTGGACGGTCACGTACGTGCCGTCGGCTGCCTGGTATCGCACCTCGTAATTGTTCGCACGTGCGGAGTGCGGTTCCACGTCCAATGTGAAGAACTGGTCGCCGACGGGTACGATAATGCGCTGGGCGGCGCCCGGAGTCGTATTCACGTCCAGGGACACTATTGCGCCTGATCGAAGGCCGAACGCGGCGAGGGCTTGATCCGCCGTTGCGGACGTATTCTGTTCGTCATGCTCTGCCCGAAGCAGTGTTGCCGGTGGGGCAGCCGTTGACCACGCTGCACGCGCCGCCACAACCACCACTGCGATGCGCATCCACTTGACCACTGAATACTTCATATTCGATCCTCGTTCGACTGAGACTCGCCCCGGTTTGCCACCAAGCAATCGCTGCCGCCCGACCACCGTTACGGCAACTCCGACACTCAGTTTACTCGGACGCGGTCGCAAAACCAAACATCTATCAGCGCGATTTCCCGATCTTTGGGCCTGGGGAAACTCGCATTGGATGAATTATGGGTGGGCTGTACGTGTGGGGCGGAGGCGAACCGATGGGGACGGACGAACAAAACCCCGGGGAGCGCGTGGCTTCCCGGGGTTTTGATGCGGTGTGATCGGCCGCTTGGCTACTGGTGGATTGTCGTGGTCGACGGGAAGTCTAGGTTGAACGACACCTCGCCGTTGTGGCAGGTTTTGCAGGCGAACTGGCCGGTAATCCAGGGGAATGCGAAACCTCCGTCGTCGGTGAACTGATTCTCCTTGGACAGATCGATGCGGAAAATGTGCGTTTTTATGTCGCCCGTGACGGGACCGGTGCCGACGGCGTCGTGCGCCAGCGCGGACTTGGCGAGTAGCGGCATGTGACAGTCGATACAGGCCAGATCGGTCATGCCGCCAGTGGTGATCTCGTATTGGTCCAAGCTGTGGCACTCGGCGCAAGCGGTATTCATGCCCGGGGGATCATCGCTGATGGCCATGTAGCGTGTGGTGGTGTGCGGGTCGTGGCAG
>JAJDDU010000148.1 GCA_029260155.1 Phycisphaerae bacterium
GGTCGCTCTCGCCGACGAACACCCGAAGAAGAAATCCCTGGTGAGGAGTTTTCACTGTGTCACACACCCCACCAAGCTTGCGCCGTGCGATAGCCGATCCAAACTGCCGGCAGGCCTAGCGCGTTGCTCAGAAGCATATTGCCCAAGGCGCGTCCGACTTCTCCGTCATTGGCGAGTGCGAACGACTCCCATCCGTACGATGAGAAAGTCGTAAAACCACCCAGAAGCCCGACCAAGATCGCCACCCGGTATTCCTCGCGTATCAGGACAGGACCGCCAAACGCTGAACCCAAGAAACCAATCGCAAAACAGCCCGCCACATTAACCACTAGCGTCCCCATCGGGAACGACGATCCAGTGAGATGTTGGGTCGCAGTGGCGATCAAGAAACGAAGAGCAGAGCCCACGCCGCCACCCAGTGCCACGAACAGTACTTTCGTCATGGCTGTCTCCCGTCGCTTCCGCAGCGTATTCGGCCTGCGGATCGACATTTACCCCCTCACGGACTGGGAACTCCGTCGACCAACTGGGCGGCCGCGTGCTGATACCGCTTGCGGAACTCATCCGGCGTCATTTTCGCCACCTTGGCCAGCTTGCCCAGTATTTCAGCGTCGTCGAGGTCATTGCTTTCCAGGCGGATCATGTAGGCACGAGCAACACGGTACAGATCGGATTGAACATCCACGTGCCGCACCCGAATGCGGTTGGTCGTGGGGTCGACAAGGTCGGTGAAGTGGATCGGGACGAGATTGCCATTGATCATCGAGACAAGGACGCCGCCGGAATAGGAACTCTCCTGCGACAGCAGCAGACGAATACACCCATGTCCGAGGGCTCGACAATAGGACATATCGCCCGGCGTCGGGGCCGCTGAACGCAACTCGTATCCCAGCATGTGCGACACGATCGACACTTTCATGCCCCGGGCCTCGAACCGTGATTCCAGTTTCTTACGCAACATCAAACCGAGGGGCACGTCGGACAGCCGCATATGACCGGCTGCGTCGATCGGAACCTCTTGGCCGAGAAGCTGCTCGATTTCCTCGCGGTCACCAAGCCGATAGGCGAGCCCCTCCGCGACGACAGCCACGCCGTCACGACGTCCCATGGCCAGTCGCTTCAGCATCGCGCCCTCAACGACGTCCGCGATCTCCGAAATCGTCGTGTTCTCAGCGAACTCTTCGGGAATCACCGTTAGCGTGGCGCTGGCGGCTTGCCCGATGCCCAGCGCAAGCCAACCGGCAGATCGCCCCATGACGGTCACGATGTACCACCGACCCGTGGTCAAGGAATCTGCCATCAGATTCTGGACGATGTGCGTACCGTTGTACCGCGCCGTCGCGTACCCGAAGGTGGGCGCGCCTTGCGGTAGCGGCAGATCATTGTCGATTGTCTTCGGAACGTGTACCACGCGAATTTGCCCACGCGAAGCCTCGGCGATGAAACGGGCACTGAGCGCGGTGTCGTCTCCGCCGATTGTGATCAGGTGTGTGATCCCGAGCGACGTCAGGTTTTGCAACACCTGTCGCAGACGCGAGTCGTCGGGGCTGGCGGGCGTGTCGTGGGCGCGCGAGGCTTCGTCCAAGAGGGTTGCGCGTGAGGTGCCGAGGATGGAGCCGCCGTCAAAATGGATGCGCGCGACCCGGCCGATGTCCAGCGGAATCGAATGCTCGGCAGGGTCGAAAACATCCGAGGCCAGCCACCTCAGTCCTCTGAAGAAACCGACCACCGACATTCCCTGATTGACAGCCTCGATCGTGGCTGAACCAATCACGCCGTTGATACCTGGGGCAGGCCCGCCCCCTACAACAATTCCGACCCGCTGCTTGCCTGCCACCCGTCAACTCCACCGTGATCACATCGCGTCCAACAACCCGGCGCGGCCTCCCCTCGGCCGGGGATCGGAAACCGATGCGCCACACCCGAGCCGGGGTTGCCGCATGCCGCAAACACCGACCGCACAATAGCGACTGACGGTTTCTTTGCAAACTGGGGGCGGTGGCTCACCCCAGCGGCCCGAGCGAGCGGGCGGTCAGCATGGGGCTTGCTTGCAGAAGGATTGACGGCGCTTCGTTCGCGTGGTTCGCTCGGGAGGGGCTCCCGCGTTGACGATGTTGACGATCTCGTCCGCCGAGAATCCCCGTTCGATCAGCCGTTCCTTCAGGTACATGCCGTACTTGGCTTGCTGCACCTTTCGCCATTGGACCGTGACGACGATTCCGAGCACGATGAGGCCCACCGAAATGAGCACCGGGAACACGAAGAAATCTGGGGCCTGAACCACGGCATTCCAGTCGATCGGCATTATCGTTCTCCTTCACAGGGTTGGCAGCCCCTCTTGGCCACACAGCCGTAATTCGTGATCCGTGACCCTTTATTCGGGCCAATCCAGGAATTGCGAACCTGCGGGCGGTTGGCCCTGCAGAGAAACCGCAGAGTCCAAGACAAAGGGAGAAATCGCGCACAGGCAAGCACCGAGATGAACGGGAGTGGATGGGAATCGAACCCACCAGGAGCCGCGTAAGCGACCCCTCAACGGCTTTGAAGGCCGCGGAACCCACCAGGCGTCCGGACACTCCCAAGAGTGACAGAGCGCGACACTTGCGCTACGCCTACTCGCCCTTGACGGGAATCTTACGCGGTTTCACCCCGTCGGCCTTCGGCAGCGTGATGGTCAGAACGCCGTCCTTGAGCACCGCATCGATCTTTTCCGCGTTTACTTCGGCGCTGATCGTTAGCGAGCGAGAGAAATCACCACTCACACGCTCTTGCCGAAGATAGTTCACCTCTTCACCGCGCCGGTCCGGGCGTTGCCCTCTGACCGAGAGCTCGCCGCCAATCACATGAACCTCGATGTCGCTCATGCTCAAGCCGGGCACCTCGATCTCGGCGTACACGCATTCGTGGTCTTCCCACAGGTTGACCGGTGGATCGGTGCGACCGCGAAACTGCAATCCGCGATTCACACCACCCACAAAACTGTCGAACAGTCGATCCACCTCGCGACGCAATTCGCCAAACGGAGCCGGCGGGTCCATCTCTCGCCACGACATCACTGACCACTCCTTTCAAGAGAATCAGGTTTCAACACACGCGCCCCCAACAACCAGCAGCACCCTATTATACGCCCCGGCCGACGGCCTGACCAGGAATCACTCGCGCTGCAAGCACTTCGTCGGACCCAGGGGCCGAATACAGGTACTGGTGTTTGAACTGCTCATTGCTCCTGCGAAATCGCGTAGCCCGTTCGTGGTCCAGCATCTTAAACGTCCCCGGCGCAACGCAGCACGCCTCGATGCTCCCCAAACGCCCGCTGTTCCGCTTGGACGCGTACTCGATGTTGATTCCCTGAAGCCGGTTGTCCAAAGTCGTCGCCAGCAACGCAGGCCAATCCTCGGCCGTCCCCGATGGACGCTCCACATATAATCGGTAAAAAGGCGGGTCCGACCACTGCGGTGCCAGCACGAAAACAGACACATGCACGCCCAGTTCGCCGCCCAATTGCTCCGCGGCTAGAATCACCTGTCGTTCCGTGATCTTCTCACCCGTGACCGACGAAACGTGCGACCCTTTGTGTAGAAACTCGATCACAGGCGCCTGACCTTCGAAGCCCAACACACGCACACAATCGCAGATGTCATACCGATAGAAACCGGCCGATGTCGTTAGGAGAATGAAGTATTCCTGCCCCGGCTCCACCTCGTGCGAACGAAGCGTCACCGGGTTCGCCTTTCCGTACTCACCCGCCGGGATAAACTCGAAGAACACCGTGGACACGGCTGCGATCCCACCAGGCGTCCCGTCGTGAATCGGGATCGACATCCGCCCCTCCGTCGCGAGAAGACCGATGTCGCGCACCGGCGTGTCACCGAAATACTCGGGATAATCCTGGAGATACAGGCCCATCGACCCGCCCGTCCAGTTGGCCAGAAACCCGAGATTCCAGTAGTCCCGAGGACGAAGTCGCCCGCGTTCTGTTTGCAATTGCTCCAGACGCTTTGCCGCTATCGGGTCCGGCCTCAGCTTCGCTTCGACCGCCGACCGCACGGCCGAAGGGATCGACTGTTTGCCCGACAGCGTTCCATCGCGAATGTCGCGAATAATCGACTCAGCAAACTCCTCACCCGTGCGCGCCAATTGCAAGACGGTCGCCGGGCTTGCTGTCACCATCCACCCGATGTCCACCGGCATGGCTAGGCGCATGATCGTATACCGTCGCGCAACAACGTCGCTGATGTACGCCACCTGCGGCGGAACGACGTAGTACTTCCGCACGATCTTCTTCTGCATCGCTGCCATCAAGCCAGTGATCGCGCCGCACGGAACGCCCCCTGCAGTCCGTTCCTCGTCCATCGGCGACGCCACCTGAACGAGCGGCCTCATGAAGCACGTCCGGCGATGATCCGCCAGCGCTTTGACACCGAAGGCCATCCATCCCGCCCGCTGATCCTTCAGAAAGCGGTCCGTCACCGGCACGTATTTCGGCGTGTCGCACGTCCCGCTGGTCATCGCGAACATATGCACGCGCTGACCGCGCCCGAACATTGCACGAACTTCTCCCGCTTTGACACGCTCCACCCAGGGCGAAAGATCGGCGTATGTGCTGATCGGCACGCGGGCGATGAAATCGTCGTAACAGCGAACCGACCCGGACCCGTGCTCGCGTCCATACCCGCTGTCGGCATTCGCGCGAACGAGCGACCTCAGCAGCCGATCCTGCACAGCCGTCGCCCCGCGCGCGTCGCCCATGAAGCGTGCCAAGACCCGCCGGGCGTGCGCCCGCGTGAGACGCTCGATCGCAAATTGCCCCACCGACGCCAGAAACACGGATCCTCCTCAACTGCCCTACGGCCAATTCCGCTGCGGATATGGTAGACGAACGCCCCAGAATCGACGAGTATCCCGCAGCGACGCTGGGCGGACGTCCCAGGGTTTTCGGACGCCCGCCGTGGATTATCCGCGAGACGCGCACGCAAACCCCTGCGTTTACGATCGTCGTAACTTCCTTGTGGAAAGAATGATCGATTCGATCCCAAGCGTCCGGCGGCTTACCCAAACGCTATGGTTGGAGTTGCACGTTGCAGCATGCGAATGGTAGGCTAGCTCCAGCCGAAAGCGCAGCCCATGTGCCCTGAGGGGACGCGACACAGAGGGTATTTAGCGTCGTGGCATTCTTCCCACCGCGCAACGTAGCAGTCCACAGTAAGAATGTTGTCCATTGGCAAACGTGGCACCGGTTTTCAGCCGGTGGGATCGACGAGGGAGAATGCAAGCAAGCAAACACGCAGCAAGACGGAAATCGCGCACCCACCGGTCCCCGGGATCTGCCGCGAAAGTGTTGTTTCAGGCGGCGGCGTGCGTGCTATTGGCCTGCTGCGTGCGCGACGTAGGGCAGCCGCCGGCGGCACTGGCCATCGTCGAACAGTCACCGCAGGCGATGGAACAGCAGGCCGCGCCCGTTCCGTCCGATGCAGCCAGTCACGACCCCCGAGAGCTGCTTGAAGCAGCACAAGAAAAGTACGCTGATCAGGTGCAAGCCTATCAATGCACGTTTTGGCGGCAGGAGCGAATCGCGGGACGCCTCACGAAGCAGCAGAAAATCGAAGTCCTGTTTCAGGAATCGCCGCGCACTGTCCTCATGCGCTGGGTCAGAAACATTGGCCGCGTCAAACGGGCACTTTACTCGCCGGGGAAGAACATCAATCAAGACGGTGAGGAATGTGTCCTCGTAGAGCCATCCGGCGCATTCGCGCGGCTGTGCTTCAGCAAGGTGCCGATTCCGATCCATGGTCGCCGGGCACGCGCGGGCAGCCGCTTCCCCATCGACGCCTTTGGCTTCGGGGCGACACTCGAACGCATCCAGCGCGTCAATGCCATGGCTGCACAACGCGGAGAACTGACCCTCCGCTATGCCGGCGTAGGCCGCGTCGACGGGCGACCGACCCACATCATCGAGCGAACACTGCCGGAAACCGGGAGAAAAGGGCCATATCCCGACGCCAGAACCATCGTGCAACTCGACCAGGAGTGGCTCGTGCCGGTATCAGTCGAGTCCTACGCAGATCCACAAGGCCAGACGCTACTTGGAAGCTATCTGACCACAAACATCAAGTTTCATCGAAAGATCGACGACGAACTACTGAGGTTTTGATCCGGATACTACCGGGCTGAACCCAAGTGAAACGATTGGACGCGTGCTGGAACAGATCGGTTTGTGCAAAAGGAGCGATTGGGATGAGCGTTAAACTAATGTCTTCTGTGCTTGTGGGAGTTATGCTCGCCGTCGTTGGCTGTGCCAGCCCGCCGACGGATCCAACGGCCGTGTCCGTTCGCTTCGCGCCGGTGCCCGACTTCATGCCGTTCGACGACGGCTCGCCGACCTTCCGCACAACTTCCGACGCATCCGGCGAGAGCTTTGACTCCGAATACATCGCCACCAGTTCCGCCTCAGATCTCACCGAGGCATTCACCGTCACGCTGTGGGGCGGCGACTATGAAGGACACGACGTGAGCTTGGTCGACGCGCCGCTGAGACCCGGAAACTACACATTCGGGTTTTGGGATCACGAACGCGATATGGCCATGAAGGGCTGGGTCGAGGTCAACTTTGCCGGGACCCAACTCGTCGACACCCTCCGGCAATGGAAGAGCCGCATCCCGCAGCAGAAGCAGTGGCTTGCCTACGACTTCGAGGTCAAGGGCAAACTCGACACCGCTGACTCAGTCGTGTTCAAGAGCTTCGCCAGGCAGCTGCGGGCATTCGACAAACTAGAACGTGAGATGGACAGCGCCATCGCCGTCGAGATGCAGTTGCAGGAGCAACGCCGCCGGCAATACGGCCAAATGCTGAACGAGTCCGTCGTCCTGATGTTGCCGACCGGCAGTGGCATTTTCCACCCGACCACTGAGCCCGTCTTCGCTCCGGAGGACGTCGCTGACGTACAGACCGGGGAAGCTGTCACCAAGTTCATGCTCGTTGCCGACGCTCAGGGCACGCAGAAGAAACTCCGTCTCGTCAATCGCGTTTGCCGTAGTATGCAGGGATGCCGCGCCGTCCTCGTCGAAGAGGTTGACCGCCTCGAACGCCTCAAGCGTTATTTGGTCACCACTGATCACATCTACAATCACAACCGCAAGTTCGTCGAAAACGAAATGCGCATCCAGCAAGCCCTCAACTCAATCGATCAGCTCAACGAGGAAATCGGAGACATGCGCGAGCGTCGCCTGGCACTCTCGTTCACCAACGGACTCGTCTCCCCCGACCGCTTTCTCGAACCGATCACAACCGAACGCCGCGACATTGATGAGGAACGCACCGTGCTCTCGACGCGCCAAACGCGTCTCGACATGATGTTCGACGCGACTGCCGAGGACAGCCCCCGGCGCATCGCCTTCCAACGTCAGCGGCTCCGCGTCAGCCGGGCCATCGAAGACATCGACCGGTATGCTGTTTCCCTCGGCGAAGCCCAAGTCGCCCTCACAAGCATGCGGGAGTCCACGCGCGTTATCCACCGCCAGGGCGACCTCCGCCTCCTGGCCGCCGCCTTCGTCGATCCCTCAGTGCCGTCTCGCATCCGCGAAGCCATCGAGCACGACGCAGCCATGATCGTGCGTCTTGAGGCGTCGCCCACCCGCGCAGAGCCGCTCCACGCGGTCCAGGCCAGCATGCGAACAGCTTCGTACACCGTCGACACGAGCGACCCCTGCGACCCGTAAGCGACCGCAAAAAAAACAACGAATACTCGATCGGGGGCGGACCAACATCCGCCCCCTTTTCTTTTGGGGGCTCACCCGGGAATTCGAAAAACGTCGATTGGACGCGTTCACAGCAGCACCAGACAGCAGAGCAACGGGTTGCGTGGGAATAAACGGCCCGCTGCCGCGTCATCAATGGTGAGGCTGTACCCGACTGGCGTTGGGGCGGCTGCGGGAGTATTGACTTACGAAGTGGATACGGATCGGGAATTGGTTGCGCTCATGGACGATTACCGGCGTCGGGGATTCGTCTTCGCGATGCACATGCTTGGCAACGCGGATGACGCCGCCGACGCCGTTCAGGATGGGCTCTGCGCGTGGTGGTCGCAGCGCGGGCGCGTGGGGCAATCGCCCGATTCCATAGCTTGGTTTTTCCGCGTAGTGCGAAACCGTTGCGTGGATCAGTTGCGCAAGCGTAGCCACCGCCGGCACGAAGTTTTGTCACCCGAAGGCCCGCCCGACCGTCGCGACCCAGCTTCGGCGGCCGGCGATGAACGCGACGAGTTCCTCGCGCGCCTGCAAAACGAACTCGACCGCATGGACGAACCGCTCCGCGAGATTCTATTGCTCCGCGATTTTCACGATCTCACTTACGCCGACATTGCCGAGGTGCTGTCGATCCGAGTGGGCACGGTCATGTCGCGCCTACATCGAGCTCGGAGCAAGCTGCGCGAACGCATGAAGGGCAATCTGTGTGCTGATGAATGACTGCTCACACATAGAGGAATCGCTCAGCGCTTACCTCGACGGCGAACTGACGCAGCAGGACCGTCAGCGCGTCGAGCTGCACGCCGATCAGTGTGACCGTTGCACGCAGGCGCTGGCTGAGCTGACGCGCATCCGCGAAGGCATCAGCCAACTGCGGCAACCCGAACCCAACGAGATACAATGGAGTCGAATGATGCGATTGACTGCAACGAAAACGAGTCGAGGCGTCGGCTGGATCGCCGGGATCGCCGGCGGCGTTGTCCTCGCCGGATACGCTGTCTACGAGTTCGCCACCGATGAAACGACGGACGCGTTCTTCAAGGTCGCGACGGCCGCGCTCGCTGGCGGCGTCTTGTTGCTGCTGTTCTCCGTTTTGATGGAGCGTTTGCACGCCCGCAAGTCGGATAGGTATAAGGATGTCGAACTATGAAGCGGATCATCGTCGTGACCACTCCAAAGCTCCACGGACGCACTATCAAGCGCACGCTAGGCCTCGTGCGAGGCAACGCCGTGCGCGCCCGCCACGTCGGCAAGGACATCATGGCGCGTCTGCGCAACATCGTCGGCGGCGAAATCACCGAATACACCAAGCTAATGGCAGAGACGCGTGAGAACGCGCTCGGCCGCATGCTCACCGAAGCGGAGGCCCTTGGCGCCGACGCCGTTGTGTGCACGCAATTCTCGACATCGATGATCACAGACCGCGCAGCCGAGTTGCTGGCCGTCGGCACCGCCGTCGAGCTAGAACCCGAATGACTCCCGCGCGATTAAAGGTGTCAGGAAGAACTCGCACTGCCCGCTGTTCTCGCGGATCTTTGGGCGATTCCGTTCCGATCAGTTGGGCGCGGGGATTCGGACGACGCTTGACGGCGCGCGGGTCGATGCAGCCGGGGCGGTAGTCTTGCGGCCGCCCCGAAGCGAAGTCAGCCGCCGATGGCCACGTCTCTTCAGCCCCAAGTCGACTGCCTAGGTAACTCCGACGTTTCCGGACCGCCTGCGATGCATGACGAGCGTGCCCGACGTAACCAGCAGTAGCGCCAGAACGACGACACCCCACTGGCTGACCGTGGGAATGGGCACGCCGGCCTGAACATGGTCAAGGAATTGCGGTGAGCAACAGTAGTCCAACGCACCGCCTTGGAAGCGACAATTCCACGTGCTCATGTCGCCGATCGGGTCTTCGCCGGCATCGCTATTGTCGAAAACACCGTCACAGTTGACGTCACACGATGACAGACAGCAGGCGCAGTTGCCCGCTTTGCAGTCCTGGATGCAGGCCCAATCCTGGATTTGCACGAGCCCGTTGCCGTCCACATCCGCGTCGCACGGACACGGGTCCTGCGGCTGAACCGTGCAACCGAGCCCGGCGCACGTAGCGCCGTGAGTCCAGACAAAACCGGCGCCCGTGCACTCCGATGGCAGCAAGCCGTCGCTGCACATGCCGGTGACCGGGTTGCAACACGCGCCCGACGGCGGCGGATCGCAGACTACATCAGCACAAAGCTGCCCCTCCAACCAGACTTGATCAGCAGCAGCGCAATTCTCGGAGAGCACACTCTGCAAGCAAGCTCCCGTAGTCGTGCTACAGCACGCGCCGACCGACGGCTCGGGGCAGGAAACCTGTGTACACGCCAGCCCTTCGGACCAGACCAGATTAGCGCCGTCGCAGTCCGCGGCGAACACGCCGTCCTGACACGTTCCGGTATCAAGATCGCAGCACGCGCCGGCGGAACCCGGACAGCACGTCTCCGGCAGCGAGCCTTCGAACATGCACAGCCACGCGCTATCGTCGTTGAGCGGATCCGCGCCGGCATCGGCGTTGTCGACAACACCGTCACAGTTGACGTCACACGATGACAGACAGCAGGCGCAGTTGCCCGCTTTGCAGTCCTGGATGCAGGCCCAATCCTGGATTTGCACGAGCCCGTTGCCGTCCACATCCGCGTCGCACGGACAGTCTTGGGCAAGGGACTCCGGCACTCCGATTCCGCAAACGAACCCGATCATGACCGCATATGCCATAGCGCTTTTCATGGTTCCGTTCTCCTCGATAGTGGTGTTCATGGCGGCTGAACGCCGAATCGCGGGGCTGGATTGTATCGTCGCGGTCGCAAGGATTCAAGAGTGGCTTCGATGTCAGCGGGCGCAGCCGGCCGATGCTGACCCAGCGTCCAGCGGTCGGAATTTCCGCGATTCTCCTGTCCCTAAACTGGTGAATACGGGTCCATGTGGGTTGCTTCCAGAGCGGGTTGTGCTACCCTGGGCGGCGAGTCTGGGGATGATGGTCTCCGGCGGCTGAGAATCGTGGAGCGCGCGGTAATGGGTGGCGAAAGAACGCACGGAATCCTCGCGGCCGCAATCGCGATCACGGCGATTGCCGGGGTGTCCGTCCGCGCCGACATGACATTCGATGCAACCCACCGGGGGCTGTACCGCTCAGACGGGGCAGTCAACACGGGGCCTGCTGTGTCCCTTGCCGACACCTACACCGGTGCTGCCGTCGGTTTTACTCACCGCTCGTATTTTGTATTCGATCTGACGTCGCTCAATTCGAGCACGGTCACATCGGCGACGCTACGCCTCGAAGTGGCGGTGTGGCTCGCCGGCAACGCCGCTGAGGCGTTCGATGTTTACGAAATCACAACGGACGTGGCCGATTTGGTAGATGGGGGTGCCTCGGCGACGATCTACACCGACGTGGGTTCCGGCGTGGTGTACGGCACGGGTGCTGTGAGTTCTTCCGACGTGGGTTCGGTTGTGGAGGTCACCCTTGGGGCTTCCGCAATCGACGCGATCAACGCGGCATCGGGTAATTCGTTCGCCGTGGGCTTGGACTTGTCCAGTATTGACGGCACTACCCAACCGATCACCGGATTCGAGGGCGTGCGTTTCAGCACTTCCAACGAAGTCCGCACACACCAACTGTTCGTGGAAGCGGCTCCCATCCCCGCGCCAAGCGCCGCGTTTCTCGGTCTGGTCGGCCTGGCCATGACATCGTGCGTTCGCCGGCGGTTCGCATAATCCCACGCACAACATGAGCCCGCCGAATTGCGGCCAAGCGCCCATCGATTAGAATAATGTGGCCGTACCCCCGTAGGTAGATTGTCACGGCCCTCAAAGGAGTTGCCCCGATGCCGGATGCGCCCGAAGCGCCCAGCGAGAGGATCTTACCGCTCGCCATCGTCGATGAGATGCAGGAGTCGTATCTGACGTACGCGATGAGTGTCATCACCTCGCGTGCCCTGCCCGACGCCCGCGATGGCCTGAAGCCGTCGCAGCGGCGCATCCTCATCGCCATGAACGACCTCAATCTCGGACCGCGATCGCAACATCGTAAGTGCGCCAAGATCGCCGGTGACACCTCCGGAAACTACCACCCGCATGGCGAGCAGGTCATCTACCCGACGCTGGTGCGAATGGCCCAGCCTTGGAACCTGCGATACATGCTGGTCGAGGGTCAGGGGAATTTCGGCTCGGTCGACGGCGATCCGCCCGCGGCCATGCGATACACCGAGGCCCGTCTGCGCGCCCACGCAACCGAAATGCTCGGCGACCTCGAGTACGACACCGTTGACTACATGCCGAACTACGACGCAACACGCACAGAGCCCAGCGTCCTACCCGGCAAGTTCCCCAGCCTGCTGGTGAACGGATCGACCGGCATCGCCGTCGGAATGGCCACCAATCTCGTGCCCCACAACCTGCGCGAAATCTGCGACGCGATCATGCTGGTGATCGACAAGCCCGATTGCACGCTCGAGGACCTGCTTCAGGTAGTGCCAGGCCCCGACTTCCCAACGTACGGCGAAATCTGCGGACGCCGCGGAATCGTCGAAGCCTACCGCACCGGTCGCGGCGCGCTGACCATGCGCGGCAAGCTCTCAGTCATTGAGGGACGCGCCGGCAAGAAGACCATCGTCATCACCGAGATTCCCTACCAAGTGATGCGCAACACGATCACAGAGAAGATCGCAGCCGCCGTTAAGGCTGGGACCATCCGCGACGTGTCCGCCGTCAACGACTCGTCGGACCGCAACAACCCCATCCGCATCGAGATCGATCTCAAACGCGATGCCAACGAAGATGTGGTCATCAACCAACTGTATCGATTCACCCCGCTGCAAACCAATATCTCGATTATCAACACGGCACTCGTCGCCGGGCAGCCACGCCTGCTGCCGCTCAAGTCCATGATCGAGATCTACATCGACCACCGCAGGGTCGTCATCCGGCGGCGGACGGAGTTCTTGCTCACCCGCGCGAAACAACGAGCCCACATACTCGAAGCCCTGATCCTGGCCATCGGCGACATCGACGCCATCATCGAACTCATCAAGAAATCTGTCTCGCCCGACGACGCCAAGCAGCGACTGATGGCGCGAGAACTTCACCTGGTGGAGTCCGCCACATTACGCACGCTGCTGCCGGAGAAGTTCACCAGCCGGTACACCATTTCGGAAGGGAAACCCGGCCATCACCTGTCCAGTGTGCAGGCAGCCGCCATCCTCTCGATGCAGTTGCAGAGATTGACCGGGCTGGAGATCGAGAAGCTTGCCAGAGACTACGGCAAACTCGTCGAGGAGATCTCAGGGTACGAGCTGATTCTCTCCGACGAACGCCACATCCTAAACATCATCCGCGAAGACACGCAGGAGATGAGGGAAAAGTACGGCGACAAACGACGCACGCAGTTTGCAGAGGCCATCGGTGATTTTTGCATCGAGGAACTCATCCCCGACGAACAGGTCGTCGTCACCCTGTCTCACGCCGGCTACATCAAGCGCACCGACATCGACACCTACCGAACACAAGGACGCGGCGGACGCGGCATCCGTGGCGGCGATGCCCGCGAGGGTGATTTCCTCCAACACCTCTTCGTAGCCAACACCCATGACTACGTCCTCGTGTTCACCGACAGAGGCAGGGTCTATTGGCGTCGCGTATTCGACCTGCCATCGATGTCGCGTACGTCACGCGGACGGTCGCTTGCCAACTTGGTCACCATGCTCCCCAACGAGACGTACCGCTCCATTTTGCCTGTTCGCGAGTTCGAGGAGTCGTTCGTGCTCTTCGCGACCAGCAAGGGCACCATCAAGAAGACGCCTATGGTCGCATACAGCAGGCCTCGATCGACCGGAATTATCGCCATCAGCCTCGACGACGATGATTCGCTAATCGACGTCGGTGTTACCGGCGGCGAGCACGAGGTCGTGCTCGGTTCGCGACTGGGGATGGCCGCCCGATTCAAAGAGACCGACGTCCGCGCCATGGGTAGATCCGCACGCGGCGTGCGCGGCATGAGCCTCGCCGCCGACGATGTCGTCGTCGACATGGTGCCCGTCCTCAAAGGCGACAGCTTGCTGACCGTCTGCGAAAACGGCTACGGAAAACGCACGCCGATCGAGGACTACCGGCTGACCAAACGCGGCAGCAAGGGCGTCATCAATATCAAGACCAACGAGCGTAATGGCCCGGTGGTGGCTGTGCGGGCTGTCCAGGATGGCGATGAGCTGATGATCTTCACCGCGGGCGGGATCATGCTCCGCACCGACCTTTCCGCCGTTCGCGCCATCGGCCGAAACACGCAAGGCGTGCGGCTTATCCGACTGGATTCCGGCGACAAGGTCGTCGCGGTTGCCAAAATCGCTCGCGACGAGTCGGACGGAAACGGCGATGAGAAGCAGGAAGACAACCCAGCCTCGCCGGAGTCGGATGGAGCGAAATAGGACAACTCCACCGCAGATTGCGAGCACCGCCGCACCCGGCGCCGCACCGGTAAGCCCTGGTGCAAAGGGCCAGCCCTTGAAATCAGACGCTCCGTTTGACTAAGATGGAATCCCCCCTGCCGCAGCGCAGATGGATCTTCATGGGCAGTCGAGGAGCACTCGAATGATGACCGACACGCGTCCGCAGAAACCCGTGATCGCCACGGCCGCCGTGATCGTCTTGGCTGCAATAATGCCGGCGCCCGCGAGCGGTCAATCCCGGCACGTCAAGAACCCGATATCAGCCGATCGCGCCGCCGACGTCGAAGGGCCCGGAGGCGCGGACATCGTCATCGGGGAATTGAATGCGTTCTCGCAGTTCGGGCGGTCCGGGGACATCGTCGGTTGCGCCCTGGATTCACCGGTGTGCAACGCCGGACCCGATCCGCTGGACTGGTTCGGAAACCCCGACCCACGACACCCGTTCATGATCTTCAATATGTACCGCGGCATGGGCGGCCGGTTCGAGCAGATCGGGCAGTCGTGGGTCAAACATGGGTTCGCTTCCGCACAGGCCAACGCCTGCGGTCTCGGTTGCACACCGTGGCCTGACTCCACCCGGACGGGCGTCGGATGCTCGGACACCTACAGCGTAGGCTTGAACGCGATGCAGACAGGCTTAGGTCCGCGAAGCGAAATCAACCCCTGGACCGGGTCATTCACGTACGCCGGATCGCACTTCGCGACACAAGGCGGAAGTCACGACGCCATCCAACATCGTCTGCAGATTCACGACGCGGATTTGGACCCCGCATTGAACGTCGGCGCAAGCTACTTCTGCGAGTTATACGTCGTGGCGCACGACGATACTGACCACATGAACAGCGTGGCGTGGGAACCGGTCGTGGTGTCCGGTCAACCCGGCGGCACGTGGACGTTGGACATCAGCGGAGCGAACACGCAGTCGGGTGCGGCGATCGAAGCATGGACGGGTGCGACGTCGACGGTGATTCCGCAACAGCCGATGGCCGACGGTCGGTGCATTCTGAGCGCCGTAGTCACGGACAATGGTGACGGAACGTGGCACTACGAGTACGCGCTCTACAACCACGACATGGACCGTAAAGTCGCGTCGCTCAGCCTTCCCCTTCCGTCGGGCACGACCGTGACGAACACAGGGTTCCACGCCGTCGCGTCGCACGACGAGCCGGAGTATTCCAACGACGCATGGGCGTTGCAGCTTGACGGCACGTCAATCGCCTGGTCGACCACGGACAACCCGTTGCGATGGGGCACTTTGTACAACTTTCGTTTCGACGCCGATGCCGAGCCCGGCGACGTGTCCGTGACGCTCGGGATGTTCGAGGCGGGCACGCCGACGGCGCTGGCGGGCACGACTGTCGGTCCAGCCGGTCCGCCGCCGGTATGCGATGACGGCGAGGTGACCGGAAGCGAGCATTGCGAGCCGCCGAGTGTAAACGGGTGTGGTCCGGATTGCCTGTGGTTGTGCGGTGACGGCATCGCGCATCCGCCCGAAGAGCCGTGCGACGACACGGGCGAGTCCGCCGATTGTGACGCTGATTGCACGCCGGTCGAATGCGGAGATGCGGTACTCAATCTCACCGCCGGCGAGACGTGTGATGACGGCGGTGAGTCATCCACGTGCGACGACGATTGCACCGCCGTTGCCTGCGGCGACGGAAACGTCAATGAGTCGGCGGGCGAAGCCTGTGATCCGCCGGACAACCTCCACTGCGATGCGTCCTGTGAGT
>JAJDDU010000149.1 GCA_029260155.1 Phycisphaerae bacterium
CCGGGCTACTGTTTTCCTCCAACTCATCATTCACCTGTTGCTCGGTTACCGCGACCTTCGCGAAAGCGCTTACTACCGCGACGATCCGATGGTCAAACGTCTCCTCGGGCTCAAACGTCTGCCGGACGTCTCCACCCTCAAGCCCCGACCATCGCGAGCATTCCTGGCAAATGAAGTCGTCGGTATGCCCAATGTCCCCGCTGTCCTCTGCCTCGGCATCCATGTAATTCGAGAAGAGGGACCGGAACATGTAGGAGCGGGTGCCCAGCCAGATCAGCTTTCGCTTCACATCCCAGCCGTATTCGCTGGACGCATGGAGGAATGATTGCACGCCGGAGTGTTGCGGGACGGATTCGAATTCGTCGCGGAGGAAGGTGCTGCTGACGTCCGCAACAAGCCGAAGATCTCGGTGCGTCGGGGAGAGAGCAAGTCCATCGATGAGCGCTGGATACAAAATCCAAAGCAGATGCCTAACGCGGTCAGTGTGAATGCCCGCCACGGCGGTATCGCCCGTGGTGGTTGAGGTGAAGGGAAGGGCCGTGCCGAAGAAGTCAACATTGTACCGTTCATACGCTGCCCATATCCCGATGTCGTTGTGGAGGTCCTCCGCGAAGTCCACGAGCACGCCAGCAAGCTCAGCCAGTTCATCATTGTCAAGACGGAGGGAATCGTGGGCGAAGTCCCGCTGCACTCGGACGAGCATTCGCCGCAGGTTTTGCTCGATTCGCGGGAGATGAGAATCGCCTTGCCCCTGGACTCCATCTGGACGATACGTGGCATGGGTCATACGGCGTCGTTCCTTTCTCCTCGACTCGGAAGTGGCAGGCAGTGTCAGGGATACGCGTTTTCGGGACCGTCTTCCGAGTAGCGTTTCTGTGCAAGCTCTTCAGCGGCTTGCTCTGATTCTGCGGTCACATTGAACCAATAGTCGGTCACTTGCCTGATGCACACTGAATATTTCTTCATCATTTATTCTCCAATAGAACAAGCCCGCTGTTCCTAATGTCGCCAGACTGTCGGAACAACGGGCTCTGATTGGTAAATGTCGGTAACAGTCTGGCGTTGACCATGTATCATTATACAGCGTCGAACTCCTTTCCCGCATCTTTATTCGTAACTCTTCAGCCACGTGCAGTGAATCAGGCTGGTAGCGGTGGGAGTTGGTCGGTGGTGAGGTAGGTCCTGAGCGCGTCGGCGATCGTCTTGGTTGGGGCCAGGCCTCGGAGGCGGAGGGTTCGGTAGACGCTCATCAAGACGGCTTGCGTCGCGGCACCTTGGTCGGACCGATTCGACTGACCATTCTTCCGCAAGATCACGGCCGGGCGAATCTGACGCTCCGCGAAGTTGTTCTCGAACGGCACCTGATCGTAATCGAGGAACGTGAAGATGTACTCGGCGTGCTTGCGAAGACGCTTCGTCAAGCGCCGCGCATCACCGTCCACACGCTCTTCGGCCGCAAGATCGGCCAGCCGCTTGTTCAACTGATCGACGCGGTCGCGATACTTGTCGGGCGCAAAGTCATCCCGCTTGCGCAGCCGAATCCCGTCGCGCAATAAGCGTCGCAGCTTCTTCGCAAACGCCGACCACTCCGGCGATTCGTTCTGCTCGTCCACCTTCTCCAGTTCGCGGAGTAGATGCACCAGGCAGTATTGCCGGTCCTCGGCGCAGACCGATTCGTAGGCCGACCAGAAGTCGGTAATCAAGACGCCCTCGAACTCGTCGGTGAAGAACTGCTGCAACGCCGGACTGCCGCGCGAGCGGTCGATCATGTAGTAACAGTTGCGATTGTTCGTAAAACACCACAGCCATTGCGTCTGACCGTTGACCCGCCAACCGGTTTCATCCGCATGGAGATGCGCGGAAGCCTTGGCCTCTTCCCCGATCTGCTGATACCAAGCCCGGAGCATCTCGGCCAGTCGTCGCCACGCGTCGACCAAACCGCCCGGTGTCAGCTTCGTCTGCATCTGGTAGCCCAGAATGTCCACGACCTGGTCGATCGTCAGGCCCAATCCGTAGTGGAACCAACTTGTCAGCGCGATCACCTGGTGGCCCAGCTTCGCTTGGGGCATCGCGTCGGGCACGGCGGGCTCGACGTGCTTTTTGCACTTCGGGCAGTAGTCGCGGTGGATCGTGTGTTCGGTTACGACTGGCTCGATCACTTCGGGAATGTCTTCGATGATCCGCGTGCGCGATCGTTCGCAGCGTTGGAGCTTCCCTTCGCAATGCGGACAACATCTGAGGCGATGCGTCTTGCGTTCGTCGATCTTGACGGGCCGTTCGCGGCGAACGCCGGGGTGCCCTTCCCTGGCACCGGGTTTCTTGCGACGTTTGTTCTTGTTCGGCTTGGCGTAGATCGGCACCATGCCGGAGGGGGTGGAAGGAGAGAGCGGCACTTGGCCACTCTTCGCTGCGAGCTCGGCAATGTGCCGACTCATCGCGAGCGCGGCCAATGAAACAGCTTCGGGGCCGAGGGCGTGAAGCTTACGTGCCAGCGCCTCGTCAAGCTGCCCACGCAGCGCGGCGTCGATGATCGCCTGAAGTTCTTTCGCCGTCCCTGGCTTCATGCCCCTGTGAATACCAGCGCCAGCGACATCGCGCAAGTCTGCCTATCTTCACATTTGCGAGGCTGCGGCCATTGCAGGCGGCTGAAGAGTTACCTTTATTCAATAATCTGCGGTGGTCACTTGCAACGAGATCTACACCTGGGAGCGACAGTC
>JAJDDU010000150.1 GCA_029260155.1 Phycisphaerae bacterium
CCGTGTCCGCCGCCGGCTTCGATCTGGCGTTGCAGATGGTTGGATCCGCCGAAGTTCAGACGGATGCGGATGGTCGGATGGATCTCTGTGAACCGAGCGGAGAGGGCTTCGAACGCGTCGGTCAAGCTCGATGCGGCTGAGATGGTGATTTCGACGGGGTCCGCTTGCGCGACTGTGCACGCCGGCGCGAAGACGAGGCAGACCATGAGTAGGCACACAGCGCCAACTCTGAGTTCCCCCGTGCTTCGGTGGTTACGATTTGGTTGTTGTGCGGCCATACCTTTTCTCGGGGCGTTTCGGCCCACATTGCACCGAAACCGTAGCGACAAGCGTGACGGAGTGCAATCGCTGGAAGCGCGTACAACTCGGAGTGCTTGACGGGGGGCACGCTCCACGGATAAGACTGTCGCCGCGCAGGCGTTTGCCTGCGACCGTTGAGTGAGGAGTAATCCATGTCGATCATCGTGGCTGTTACGAAGCGTGGCCGAACCGTCGTTGCGGCGGATACGCTGTACCTGACCGGTCCTCACAAAGACTACGCGCGGGATTTGGTGGGGCGATCCAAGGTCACCCGCGTGGGGGCGTCGCTGATCGGCATGACGGGCTGGTCCGTGTATCAGAACATCTTCGATCACTACTTCAGCCGCTTGCGGCGGGTCCCGAGCTTGAAGGACGAGACCAGCATCTTCGAGTTCTTCCTGCAGTTTTGGAAATCGCTTCGCGACCGCTATCCGTTTATCAAGGAGCAACGCGAGGGCGCGGATTCACCGTTTTCCGATCTTGATTCGAGCTTCATCGTCGCCAACAAACACGGCGTCTTCGACGTACACGGCAATCTCACCGTCTGGAAGCACAAGGAGTTCTGCGCCATTGGCAGCGGCTCGCCTTACGCTTGCGGCGCAGCGCACGCACTCAACGAGCAGTTGGGCAGCGCAAAGGAGATCGCTACGCTGTCCGTGGAAGCCGCGATCCGCTTCGACGACGGTTGCGGCGGACCGGTCGAGACGTTCGCCGTGAAGTAAGACACGTCCACGGTAGCCCTTCCTTTATAATCGCACGAAATGCACGGTGCGTTGTGCCGTGCTTTATCAGAACACGTCCGGAAGTCTTGAACGGACAGATGACTTCTGGTGAAATGTGTGAAGAATCTTCAGATAGGGGAACCGCACGGTTGATGGCGTCATCCCGCTTATCGGAGGATTGTGCAAAACCGGAGGCGTGCAGGAGAAGCGATCGATGAAGCGAATGATGATGGGATTCATGGCGGGTCTGTTGGCGGCCAACTCAGGCGTAACGAGCGCGGAGGTCGCGCCGACGGCGGCGGGATTGAGCTCGGTGGCGCGGCCCGACGCGGGTGCGCCGGAGGGAGGCGGTCACAACTGTTGCATAGACCACGCTGGACCGGGCTGTACCGATCCCGACATCGAGGCTTGCGTGTGCGGCGAGGATCCGTTGTGTTGCTCAATCCCGTGGGACGACGTCTGCGCGGGGATCGTCTCCGAGAGCTGCGGTGACGAGTGCGTTGATTGTCTCACGCCGCACCTTACGCCTGGGTGCAACGACGGAATCATCCAAAGCTGTGTGTGTGCGCAGGATTCCTTTTGCTGCAACGACCACTGGGACGCGCAGTGCGTCGATGAAATTGTCGATTTCGGGTGTCTCAGCGTTATTCCCGTAAACGACGATTGCGCCGCCGCGCTGCAAATCGTGGACGATGGCAGTTTTCTTTTTCGCAGCACGGACGCGACGACGGATGGACCGGCCCTGCCACCCGAGTGTGATGACGGAAACGGCGTCGCGTTTGAGTCGGACATCTGGTACTGCTACACGCCCGAGTGCTCGAATGACATCACCGTCAGCCTGTGCGGCCCGAGCGACTTCGATTCGCGATTGGCGGTCTATGAGGGCTGCGCGTGTCCGGTGACTGACGATCGCCGCGTGGTCGGGGGTTGCTCGGACAACTCCGGAAAGTGTCCGGTGGCTGAGCGTCCGGAGATCACATTCGAGGCTGAAGGGGGAACGAGTTATCTGATCCGAATCGGCGGCGGCGCCATTCCGGCTGACGGGGAAGGGACGATGCAAATCACCGGCGGCAGCGCGGGCAACAGGCTGGACTGCAACGGCAATGGAGAATTCGACGGCTGCGACATTCTGACCAACTTCAGTACCGACTGCAACGGCAACCGCTATCCAGACGAGTGCGAAACCGATTCCGGTGAGGTGCTGATGCACCAGTTGCCGACGCAGATCAACGGGGAGTTCACCGACGCTGACTGCGACATCTGCGATACCGGGCAGCAGACCCGCGCGGAGCGTTTTGTGTTGGATGAACCCAAACAGATCGTGGCGATCGGCCTGTGGGGTGGGTACTTCTCGACCGACTCGGCCCCTGCCGATGACTTCACGGTGATCTTCCACGCGACGGATGTTGATGGCCTGCCGGGGACTGAGTTGGCGACGCCCGGTTTCGTCTCGTCGCGGTTCGAGACGGGTGTGCAGATAGAGGGTATGCGTGAATGGTTGTTCGTGCTGGCGTTGGACACGCCAATGAATCTCGATGCGGGGTCTTATTTCGTCGAGATCTACAACAACACGGCCGGCAGCCCGGACAGTTTCTTCTGGGAGACCGGAGATTTGGATGGGGATCACGGCGGTGCGGGCAGTGCTTTCGATACGAGTGCGCCGGGCGTAGACTGGGTGGCTCAGGACGACAAGAATCTGGCCATGGTCTTGTTTGGCACACCCGCGGCGGATTGTGACGGTGACCAAAGGCCGGACGCCTGTCAGGCGACGGCGGCCTGCTGCATGCCGGATGAGACCTGCATGCAGTTGATTCCTGAATGCTGCGTCATCGCGGGCGGCGAGGCGCAGGATCCGGGCACGGACTGCGCGACGTTTGGTTGCGATTCCCCGCAGATTATTCACGGGCAAGGATTGATCGATCAGACACGCCCGCACAGCGGCTACATCGACTCGCGACGGGAGAGCACCGACGGGATCCACTTCGATCAGGGGCTGCGGGAGGCGCTCATTCGTTTCGACCGGAGCGTCTTCGCTTGCGATCAGTCCGACGTCACTGCCGCCAACTTCGTTCTGAGTGAAACCGGCGGTGGGACGCCGCCGACTGTCGATGGTGTCGCGTATGAGGGCGGCGACCAGAGCTACGTTCGTGTACATTGGGATAGGCCAATCACCATTCAGCAGTGGACAACGCTGCGGGCGGATGTGTGCAGTGTGTCAGGTACGCCGATCATCACACTGGGCGATCTGGGGCCTGGCACTGATGAACCGGACCGCGTTGATTTCGGTTTTCTGCCGGCCGACGTGAATCAGGACTCAGAGGTCGGACCGTTCGACCTTATAAGGTTCCGACAGTACACGAACGACGTGAGCGATCCGCCCGTGGGTGTGGAGCTGGACTACATCGATGTTAATCGCGACGGTTCGCTGACCCCATTCGATCTGATTGCGTTCCGCCAGCTCGTCAATGGCGTACCGCCTTCGACACGCCTGTGGGCAGGGGCGACGATCGGCCCGCAACCGTAGTAAGCGTGTCGGGTGCGCACGTAGAACGACTGCACGGCTCAGGTCGCCCTGCCGTGCAGTCTCTCGGAACCGGTGGAACTCACAACCACGAAAGCGTGGTGTGAATGGCGATTTCCACCCGGTCGCGTTCAGCGAAGTATCAGCCGACGCCCGCGCCCAACGGGCGCATCCCATTCTGGGTGGCACTGCCGAGTGCGCTACTCTATGCGGGCGAAGTCCCCGTCGAGCGTCATTCCGAGCGCATGCGAGGAATCTTGCTGGAACGGTGAACCGGCTAGATTCCTCGCATGCGCTCGGAATGACGAGGCGCCCATCTTCCAGCGCGCTGCCTGCGGCCGACGGTCGGAAACGCCACCTCTATCGGGATGCGCCCGCGCACAACCTTGCGGCGCGACTTGACACGCCTCATAAGATGATGTAAGGTAGTTGTTAGGCATTGCGCGGTCGCGAACACGGGGAAGACTAGTGATCAGCCACGAGGGAACGGCACATCCAGCCATCTGGCCGATAACGCCACATCGCGCAGCACAACCCCCCTTCCAACGGCAAAAACCTGCACAGCACGCTGAAAACGCTGAATTACGAAACGAAGCCATTTGCAGTTGTCACTTTAACTCGCGATCCGGCCGGGAGCCTGCCCGTGGACGTTGATGGCTTCCTCGAACGCCTCCGGGCGTCGCGCGATTACCGCGACCAGATCGCCCACGTCCACCGAATCGACGCTCGGTCTGCCCGATTTGCTGAACCCGTCACATCGATCCACGAGTGGCTACGCGATGCGCTCGCGGGCGACGGCATCGACCAATTCTACACCCACCAAGCCGCAGCCATCGACGCCGTCTCACCGCCGAGCTCCAAAAACATCGTCGTCGTCACCGGCACCGCCTCCGGCAAGACGCTTTGCTACAACGTCCCCGTCATCAACACGCTGCTCGACGATCCCGAAGCCCGCGCCCTGTACCTCTTCCCCACCAAGGCGCTCACGCAAGATCAACTCGGCACCTTCCATCGCCTCTGCGCCGCCGATCCTAATGGCCGCGTTCGTGCGTCGACCTTCGACGGCGACACCTCGCCCGCCAAGCGCCGCACCGTGCGACATCAAGCCAACGTCATCCTGTCCAACCCCGACATGTTGCACGCC
>JAJDDU010000016.1 GCA_029260155.1 Phycisphaerae bacterium
GGGCGGTGGGGGGGCTAATCTTCGCGGGTCGTGCGTGGTCAACGCGCAAGCATTGGCGTGCGCGTGGGTTGCGCGAATTGGCTTCGGGCCGATCGTTGAGCCCCGAAACGAAGAATGTGGCGGTAGCCCGAGGACTTTTGATGCTTCCGGTTAAGAAGAAATCCAAGTGTGCGAAGCGTAAACGGCGTTCGCATCACGCTTTACAGATTCCCAATCTGGTGTCGTGCCCGAAATGTGGCCACGCGAAGCTGCCGCACGTTGCGTGTAGCAGTTGTGGCTATGTCAGCAGTAAGCTGTTGCTGAGTTCGCCATCAGGGGATGCTTGATGCCCTGCCGGATTGCCGTGGACGCGATGGGTGGCGACCATGCCCCTGGTGCGATTGTCCGCGGCGCGGCGGAAGCGGTGACTCAGGAATCGGATATCGAGCTGTTTCTGGTCGGTGACGAGGAGCGGGTCCGCGCGGAGCTTCCGCCCTTAAACGGCCTTGGTGAACGGGTGCATGTGGTTCATGCTTCCGAGGCCATCACTATGGACGAGCATCCGATTGAGGCTCTTCGTCGGAAGAAGAACTCGTCGTTGGTTCGATTGGCGCGGCTGGCTGCTGATGGCGAGGTTGACGCGGTGGTCAGCGCGGGCAACACGGGCGCATTTGCGGCTGCGTGTCAGTTGAAGATGCGCGTGCTTCCGGGGATATCGCGTCCTGGCATTGCGGTGACCATTCCGACGTACTACGGTCCGTTCGTGCTTTGCGATGCGGGCGCCAACATTCACGCCAAGCCACACCATTTGTATGAATACGCGGTGATGGCTTCGTTGTATGCCGAGCGGCTGTTGGGTGTTGAATCGCCTCGTGTTGCGTTGCTTTCGATTGGCGAGGAGAGTTTGAAGGGGACGGAGTTGGTCCTTCAGGCTCATGCGTTGCTCAAGGCCGACGACTCGATCAAGTTCGTGGGGAACTTGGAGGGGCGTGACTTGTTCAACAACGTGTGCGACGTTGCGGTGTGCGACGGCTTTGTGGGCAATATCGTGCTGAAGCTGGCTGAGGGGCTGGCGGAAGGGCTGTTTCAGATGCTCGCGTCTGAGATGGAGGAATGCCCCGAGCCCGGCGCGGCGGCAGGGTTCGAGGATGTTCTGACTCGGCTTCGCGGTCGCCATGACTACAGCGAGTACGGTGGTGCGCCTTTGCTGGGTGTTGATGGGACGTGCATCATCTGTCACGGGCACAGCAATGAGCGGGCGATTCACAATGCCGTTTTGACGGCCAAGCGTTTTCGACAGTTGGGATTCAACGAGGGGATTGTGTCGCGTTTGCATCCGCAGCGTTGATGAGAACACGCTTCCCGTTTGGTCGTGGCGAATCAGTCGCGACGAGACGGCTGAGACAGAGGTTCAGGTATGAAGGCGATCTATCCAGTAATCATTCGCGGCGTGGGCTCGTACGTACCGGATGAAGTGGTCGACAACGACTTTTTTTCGTCGTATCTGGATACGAGCGACGAGTGGATCACGAAGCGCTCCGGCATCCATACTCGGCGGCGTGTGGCGGCGGGCGAGGCGACGTCGACGATGGCAGTGGAAGCGGGGCGTCGGGCGATCAAGGACGCGGGTCTCTCGCCGAGCGACATTAACATGGTGATCGTATGCACGTCGACGCCGGACTACCAGATTCCCAATACCGCGGGCCTGGTTCAACACGCGCTGGGTATTGAGAACATTCCGGCCTTTGATCTTGCCGCGACGTGCAGCGGGTTGATTTACGGGATCACGGTCGCGTCGGGCATGCTCACGGCGGGCGGCTTCGACAATATACTGGTCATCGGGGCGGAAACGCTCACTCGATTCACGGACTACGACGATCGAACGACGTGCATTTTATTCGGCGATGGGGCCGGTGCGTTGGTCATGTCGCGGTCGGAGGATTCTTCGCGGGGCGTTCTGTACAAGGATATTGGCGCCGACGGCGCGCACCTCAAGTGTTTTTGGGTTCCTGCGGGCGGCAGTCTAGAGCCGACGACCGAGCGGACGGCCAACGAGCGGCTGCACTACATGCGAATGCGCGGGCGGGAGCTGTTCAAGATCGCGGTGACCAAGATGGAATCTCTGGTTGACTTGGCGCTGCAAAGCACGGAGCTTGGTGCGGACGACCTTGCCTTGGTTATCCCGCATCAGTCGAACTACCGCATCATCGAATCGGTGCGAACGCGATTGCGGCTTCCGAAGGAGAAGGTCGCGGTCAACATTGATCGCTACGGCAACACTTCTTCGGCGTCCATCGGCCTTGCTCTGGACGAGGCTCGGCACAATGGATCGCTCAACGAGGGAGACCTTGTGCTGATGGTCGCGTTTGGGGCGGGCGTCACCTGGGGCACGTTGATAATGAGATTATGATTTGGATCAGGCGGGAGAATCGATGAGCGGCAACGTAGCCATTTTTCCTGGGCAGGGATCGCAAGCGGTCGGGATGGGCAAAGATGTGGCCGGGGCGAGCGCGGCGGCGGCGGACGTGTTCCGGCGGGCGGACGAGGTTCTGGGTTTTTCGCTGTCGCGGATCTGTTTTGAGGATCCGGACTCCGAGTTGACGCGCACCGACATCCAGCAGCCAGCGATCTTCGTGACCAGCGTTGCGATCTGGGCTGCTTTAATGGAGCGGGGGATGCAGCCGGGTGTCTTGATGAGCGCGGCGGCTGGGCTGAGTCTTGGTGAATACACTGCGCTGCATCTGGCGGGTAGTGTTGGTTTTGAAGATGCGTTGCGGCTTGTTCGGCGGCGGGGCGAGTTGATGCAGGAAGCGGCGACGGCTGTCCCCAGCGGGATGGTGTGCATCATCGGCGGGGATGAGGCGTCGGTCTCGGCGTTGTGTGCTGAGGCAGCGGGTGGGGACGTCTTGGTGGCGGCAAACTTCAATTGTCCTGGCCAGGTGGTGCTCAGCGGCGAATCGGCCGCGTGTGATCGAGCGGTTGAATTGGCGAGCAAGCACGGCGTGCGTGCGGTGCAGCTTGCTGTGGCAGGGGCTTTTCATTCGCCATTGATGGCGCCTGCGGCTGAAGCGTTAGGCTTGGTGCTGGAGAAAACTGAGATTCTTGCCCCACGATGCACGGTGTTGGCGAACGTGGACGCGTCGCCGCATGAGGGTCCGGACGCGATTCGGGCGGCTCTTCGGCGTCAAGTTACGGAAGCGGTGCGTTGGCAGCAATCGATAGAGGGGTTGATTGCCAAGGGATTCGACTGTTTCATAGAGATCGGCCCAGGCCGGGTGCTGACCGGGCTGATGCGTAAGATCAATCGCAAGACGAGGACGATCAACGTAAGCACGGCGGAAGGCTTGGAGATCAGCCTTGACTCTCCGCCGTCGACCTGACGGAAGGTGACTCTATGGGTGCTTTGACAAATCAGGTGGCGATCGTGACCGGCGCCAGCCGGGGGATCGGCAAGGCGATCGCGCTGTCGCTCGCGCAAGAGGGCGTCAAGGTGGTTGCGTGCGCGCGGGACGAAGGCAAACTCGCGGAGGTGATGTCGGCGTCTGAGGAGGCCGGCGCAGCGGGCAAGATCATCCCGACTCGGCTGGACGTGACGAGTCGGTCGGAGATCGATGCTGTTGTCGAACAGGTGGTCGGCGCGCATGAGCGTATCGATATCCTGGTGAACAACGCCGGCATTACGCGGGACGGGCTGCTGATGAACATGGAGGACGATCAGTTCGAAGACGTTCTCACTACGAATTTGCGTTCGGTGTTCTGGTTGACGCGGGCGGTGTCGCGGCTGATGGTACGTGCGCGGCGGGGTCGGATCATCAATATTTCGAGTATCTCTGGGTTGATGGGCAACGCAGGCCAGTCGAATTACGCGGCGAGCAAGGCGGCCGTCGTAGGTTTCAGCAAGTCCACCGCCAAGGAATTGGCCAAGCGCGGGATCACTTGCAACGTGGTTGCGCCGGGCTTCGTGGAGACCGAGATGACTGACAAGATGGGTGAAGAGGTTAAGAAATCGTGTAAGACCATGATCCCCATGCGTCGTTTCGGGGAATCGGCTGAGGTGGCGTCGGCGGTGACATTCCTTGCAGGTGCCGGGGCGTCGTACATTACGGGGCAGGTTTTGGTGGTGGACGGGGGACTTTGCATGTAGGTTGTCGGCAATCGCTGGGAAAGGCTGATTGTGCCTGTTGCGTGATGTGCGATCGGTCATTATAGTCCCGGCGTTCCGGTGTCGACAAGGACCGTGATAACATGGTTTGCTGAGGAGGTTCCATACGGTGCCGACGGCTGAAGAAATTGAAACAAAAGTGATCGCCATCGTCAGTGAGCAGATGAATGTAGAAGGGACTGAGGTCCGGCGGGAGACGTCGTTCGTGAACGACCTCAACGCGGATTCCCTTGACACGGTCGAACTCGTCATGGAGTTGGAAGACGAGTTTGACATGAACATTCCTGACGACGAAGCCGAGAAGTTGCAGACGGTCGGTCACGCGATCGACTTTATCCAGCAGCAGCTGAGCGGGGCTTAGGCCTTCTGCCAGCGAAGACGAGAGGTGCCATGCACAAGCGCCGCGTAGTGGTGACTGGGATGGGTGTGGTTACACCCATCGGCGAGACGGTCGACGAGTTCTGGGAGAACTTGCTCGAAGGCAAGAGCGGTGTGCGCACGGTTACGCTGTTCGACACGACCGGTTTCGGTGTCAGCATTGGTGGCGAGTGCACCGACTTCGACGCGGAGAAGCACTTCGACCGCAAATCGGCGAAGCGGATGGACCGGTTTGCTCAGATGGCTCTGGTGGCTGCGCGTCAGGCCGTTGTGCAATCAGGTCTGGATATGTCGCAGATGGATCGCGGACGTGCCGGCGTGATCGTCGGGACGGGCATCGGCGGGTTGTGGGAGCTGGAGACACAGAAGCAACGGCTGCTTGAGAAGGGCCCGGGGCGTGTGTCCGCATTCACCATTCCCAAGCTGATGGTCAACGCCGCAGCCGGCAACATCTCCATCGACTTGGGAATGCACGGTCTTGCCAACGCAGTTGGAACGGCATGTGCGTCGGCTGCCGATGCGATGGGCGCTGCACTTTCCCAAATACGATTGGGCATTGTCGACGTCATGGTTGCCGGCGGTAGTGAGGCTGCTTTGTCTCCGCTGGGATTGGCGTCGTTCGCGGCCATGAAGGCGTTGAGTTCGCGCGACGTTCCGCCGGAAAGGGCTTCGTCCCCGTTCGAGGCGAGTCGCGACGGATTTGTGCTTGGCGAAGGCGCCGGCGTTTTGGTGTTCGAAGAGTTGGAGCACGCCAAGAAGCGTGGGGCGCACATTCTGGCCGAGGTTGCGGGTTACGGTGCGACGAGCGACGCCAGCCACATCACGCAGCCGCTGGTCGATGGTCGGGGGGCGTCCACGGCCATTCGTTTGTCGCTTGAAGATGCCGGCGTCAATCCCGATGAGGTCAACTACATCAACGCCCACGGAACGAGCACGCCTTTGGGTGACGTGGCTGAGACTACGGCGGTCAAGCGTGTCTTTGAACACGAAGCACACAAGCTGGCCATCAGTAGCACCAAGAGCTCGATTGGCCATTTGCTAGGTGCCAGCGGCGGCGTGGAGCTGGCTGCGACGGTGATGGCCTGTATTCATGGCGTCGCTCCGGCGACGATCAACCTGGATACGCCGTGTGCCCAATGCGATCTGGACTACGTCCCAAACACGCCCCGCGACTGTCGGATCGACGTCGCCATGAGCAATTCCTTCGGATTTGGCGGCCACAATGCCTGCCTGACCGTCAAACGCTGGGTTTAGGGCAACGAGGCCTTATCGGCGGGTTCTCAAGTCACCTCCCAAAACACTCCGATGACCAAGCTACCGGGGCATCTACCGTGCCTGAGCGAGCGTCCGCGTTGGGGGTGTTGACTTCGTATGGACATTCTGGATCAGTCTGAAGTTGACGCATTGCTCTCGTCCGCATCGGCCGGTTCCGGCATCGCGGAAGAGGCGCCCGGAACTGCGTTCGGCGAAGCCGCGCCCGCTGCCCCAACGCGGAATGTCAATCTCCCGCCGGAGTTGCGGCTCCAGGCGAACCAGGTGGGTATCAGTCGCATCGCCGCCGTCAAAGTCCCCGTCATTGTCCGCCTGGCCGAATGCCGTTTGAACGTCAACAAGATCCTCGAACTCACGGTCGGTGCCATCATCGAATTCGACAAGGCTTCTGATTCAGACCTTGATCTCGTGGTCAGCAACATGCCGGTTGGAACGGGAAACGCCGTCAAGTGCGGAGAGAATTTCGGCCTGCGCGTTATCAGGATCGAGCCCTGGATACAGCGGATCATCGCCCAGGGGCTTTATCGCTGAGGTAGCCAGCCGCCAGCCGGAGAATTTTGGCGGTTGAACGCTATGGGCTTTGTACGAGCTCTTCCATGCGCTCGAGCGCCGATTGGCGGTCCCTTATTTCACCATTCAGTTGTGCGCGGTAGACGGCTTGAAGGACGGCTGCGTAGATAGGCCCGCGCGGAATGTTGCGTGCCAAGAGGTCACGGCCGTCAATGAACGGCGGGGGGGCAACTTCCTCGGCTGGGATGGCCTGGGCACGGCGGGTCAGCTCCTCGCAAGCGTCGAGTGCCGACTCGGAGGCCGTCAGATCGGCGCGCAGTAGGTGACAGAAATCCGCGAATCGCTTGTCGGCACGGAGTATCTTGATGTCGGCCAACTCCAGCGCATCGGGAGCACGGCCACGGGGCAGCTCCTTCAAGAGCCAAGCGACGGCGCGGCTTTCGACGGTGGGGCTTGTCAACGCGCAGCATGCAGCCTCTGCCCGCTTGGGGGCAATCTCGGCGAGCAGGGCGGCCAACACGAGGGGCATGGACGCTTCCTCGGGCAGGGCGGCCAGCCGAGCGGAGACGATCAACACATCAGCTTTTGAGAACACCACGCCCGGCAACAGGTGGTTTTCCAAGCGCGAAAGACGAAGCCATCGCCATCCGTCGACGCGGGTGGGGCTGGTCAGGATCATGCGGAGTTCTTCTCGCACGCGCTCACGGCTGATGATTGCGAGTTGGTGCGCATGCCGGCGAATGGCGGCCAGCGTGGTCTCTTCGATGTCAAAGCCAAGCCGACCGGCAAAGCGGACGGCACGCAGCATACGGAGGTGATCTTCCGCGAAGCGGCGCTCAGGATCGCCGATCGCCCGAACGATGCCGTCTTTGAGGTCGCGCTGTCCGCCGACATGATCGATGACTTCTCCGCGCTCGATGTCGAAGAACATGCCGTTTATCGTGAAGTCTCTTCGCTGAGCGTCGTCGGTCTGATTGCCGAAAGCAACGCCGTCGGGATGGCGGCCGTCGGTGTAGTTCCCGTCCGCGCGAAACGTGGCCACCTCGATCTGCCAGCCTGACAGCCGCACCAGCGTGACGCCGAACTTGGCACCGACCTGTTCTGTTCTTCTGAAGAGCTGTGCGACGCGATCAGGGCGAGCGTCGGTAGCGATGTCGTAGTCCTTCGGAGTGCGTCCGAGCAGTTCATCGCGCACGCAGCCGCCGGCCAGCAGGGCGACGTGCCCAGCCTCGCGTAATTCGGCGATGATGAGCTCACTCGCCTGTTTGGCTGTTCGAGTCTTGCCGGTCACCGCTGTCCTCGCAGACACCCGCTTGGTGCATGATGATCGTGACGGCAGCGCCGCCGTACGCCCGCCGGTCCAACACCTCCCAGCAGGCCCGTTCGTCCGGTGCCCATGTTACGCGAGCCTCGTGATGGAGCACCAGCACGGTGTCGGAATCCGCCCATTTTGCTCGGAAGAGGTCGGCCAGCAGCCGGGGGACCCGCCCGCTGCGCGACGCATCGCGTGCGTCGGCATACGGGGGATCGACGAATATGATCCCGTAGGGCACGTCGGGGCGTGGGGTGGTAAGTGGCATGGTCCAGGCGTCCGCCTTGGTGATCACGCAGGTTGCGGCGGCGTCGAGCGTCTTGATGTTTTCGCGGAGTGCGGAAAGTGCCGGCCCTTTGCGTTCGATGAAGCTACAGCGCGCCGCGCCGCGTGAGACGGCCTCGAATCCCATGCTTCCGCTGCCTGCGAAGAGGTCGGCCACGTGCAGCGCGGGCAGCATGCCGTGCGTGTTGTAGCGGGCTGCGAGGATGGAGAAGATCGACTCTCTTATGCGATCGGGCATCGGCCTGGTACGCGGCGTGTTTGGAACGGTGAGTTTGCGTGATCGCCACCGTCCTGCGATGATCCGTACGTGTGCGGTTCGTGCGTTGTGTGGCGGCATGCCTTTGACCCCTGGGTTCGCGTACACGTATAATCCGCCATCATTGGCCCCTTGGCAAGGAAACGTCTGACGATGGGAAATGTTCTCTGCGAACACTGTACGGGCGAGTGCTGCAACTACGTCGCGCTGCCGATCGACGAGCCTGAAACAAAGCGCGATTTCGACGACATGCGCTGGTATCTGCTGCACGGCGGAATCAGCGTGTTTGTCGAGGACGGCGACTGGTTCATTCAGTTTCGCAGCGCGTGTCGGCACTTGCAGGATGACTACAGGTGCGGCATTTACGAGACGCGCCCGCAGATCTGCCGCGAGTACAAAGCGCACGAATGCGACTATGCCGGCGGCGATTATCAGTACGATCATCTGTTCACGGAACCGGAGCAAGTCGTCGCGTATGCCAAGAAGCATTTTGCCGACGAGCGATCCGCCAAGACGAGCAAGTCAAGGCAGAAAAAGAAAGCCGGACGAAAACGCAGTGGCCTACAGAAGAAACTCATACAACTCAACGTGCGGTAGGGCGGCGGGGCGGGTCACCCTCTTGGTGGCTTCGCTGTGCGTCGCGGTCGGCGGGTGTACCAGCGGATCCCTCGCCACGGACAGCGGCCCCGGTACGCCGTGGTCGACCGATGGCCAGCAGATGGTCCACGTCGGTGAGCACGTCGACTTCAGCTTCATTCTTACGAAGGGCCTGATCAAGCGCCGCCCGCGTGATCCCATGGGTACGGCGGACTACTGTATCGCAATGGCCGGCAGCGAACGCATCGAGGCTGAGCTCGACGTGATGACGGGCCATTACCGGTTCGCATTCGACGTCGTCGACCTGCAACCGGGTGACACCATCAATGTGTCATCGGCAGCCTACCGGCGTAGCGGCGTGCGCGACCTGCAGCAGATCGGCGATACGTGGGTCCGGGCGGACGACCCGTTCGATCAACCCGACCGCGTGATGGCCTCCGGCTCGGTCGCGCTTAGCGTGTACCGAACGGAAATCGAGCTGCCCGTCGGCGACAGCGAATTGGACCTGGTTGGCGGGCGTCTTGAGATTCACCGAAACGACGGCAAGATCGCTGTGGTGTTCCACGAGACAACAACGGACCGCGGGTTTACCGTGAGCGAGCCCGACGACGATGGTGTCGTGAAGATCATCTATGCTCCGACTGCGGACAATGTGAACAAGACGGCCACCACATACGTGCGATTCCGCGCGCTCGATGGTTCGGGCAAAGAACAGGTATACGATGGCCAGATTCCCACCCCGTGATTCGGTGTCACCGACGACCCACGATCCACGGCGCAGCCTCTGCAATGGCTGCGTAGCGAGAGCGTTAAGCACATGAGATTTCAGTGTCCGCGCGGAACGCGTGATTTCTATCCTGCGGCGATGGCGACGCGCAACTGGATTTTCGACCTGTGGCGGCGCGTGTCGATTCGCAACGGGTTTGAGGAATACGACGGGCCGATCTTCGAATCGCTCGATCTGTACCGCGTCAAGAGCGGCGACGAGATCGTCAGCGAGCTGTTCAGCTTCAGCGATCGGGGTGACCGCGAATTCGCCATTCGCCCCGAGATGACACCGACGATCGCGCGAATGGTGGCGGCGAGGGCGAACGGCCTGTCCAAGCCCATCAAGTGGTTCTCGTTGCCGCGACTCTGCAGGGCGGAGCGGCCGCAGCGAGGGCGGCTGCGCGAGTTCTTCCAGTGGAACATCGACATTCTCGGCGACGCCAGCGCGTTGGCTGATGCTGAGTGCATTTTTGTAGCGGCCGACTTTTTCTTGGCGACCGGACTGACGCAGGAGCAGTTCGTTATCAAGATCAACTCACGCGGACTGCTGGCTGCCATCTTGGAACATGGCGACGTCGATCCGTCGCAATTCAGAGCGGTGTACGCCGTTCTCGACAAGCGCGACAAGGTCGACGCTGCCGCGTTTGGGAAGATGGTTGACGAGCTGGGCCTGACTGCGTCGCAACGCGACACGCTCATTTCACTCGGCGAAGCCAAGGGGGCTGAGGGTCTGGAAACGGTCGCGGGGCTTGTGGCTGGACATGCGGAAGGGGAAGGGCGGTTGGCCGACCTTCGGGATTTGTTCGCGTTGCTCGATACGATGGGCGTCGCGGATTGCTGCCGTTTCGACATGGGCGTGGTTCGCGGGTTGGCGTATTACACGGGCGTCGTATTCGAAGCGTTCGGTACGGGTGGATTGCAGCGTGCCATCTGCGGCGGGGGGCGGTACGACAACTTGTTGAAGGAAGTCGGAGGCCCGCCGATGAGCGGGGTCGGCTTCGCCACGAGCGACGTTGTGATCGAGGATGTGCTGGATGAACTGAATGCCCTACCTGAGCATACTTCCGGCATCGAGGTGTTCATCATCGACGGGGATGCGGAGTCGTTTGATACGGTGTTGTCGCTGGCGGCGGATTTGCGAAGACGCGACGTGGCTGCGAGCTTTTCGTACAAGCGGCAAGCCGTCGGCAAGCAGTTCAAGCAGGCATCGCAGAAGAACGCCCGCCGCGTCGTCATCGTCGACGAAAAGACGCGCACCGAGAAGACCGTCAGCGTCAAGGACATGGCCGCCGGTGTGCAGCAGGACGTCACCATCGCTTCCCTCCTCGCCGATCCGTTTCAGCCGCTTGCGCAATGACGGTGGTGTGGCACCGGTTTGTAACCGGTGTACTCGGATCGGTTTTGGGCTGCCGGCATCACGTCCTGTCGGTGAGCGCACGCAACCGCCGCCCGCATTCCGGACAGGCGCCGGAAACGTTGCCCGTGAGGTCGTATCCGCAGGACAAGCACTGGCCTTGCTTCTGCCGATGCGAGCGCCGCAACGGTCCACGAATGACGGCGATCGCAGGGCATATCGCGAGTGCAAGAAACAGCAGCATGAGCGGGAAGTCGATTCGAATCCGACGTACGAGCACCTGCCCGGAATCGGTGGTGTGTGTGGGCGAGTTGGAGAACTTGCACCACGGGAAACGGTGTATCGGACTTGCGGCGCGGTTCCATCCGGACCCGTACGTCGGCATACGCTGATCAAAATAGTCGCGAACATACGCTTCGTTGTATTCCCATTTCCCGTCACCCTCCGCGCGGTTGAGCGTCTGGATGCCCGCAAGGATGTCGGCCTCGTAGAGTCGCCACGTCTCGGCGCGCGGATACCGCTCAAGCGTGATGATGACGCTCGCGAGACCATCGGCGAACGCGACTTCAAGCCACGCTTGGTTGGATACGGCCCAGTTGCCGACAAGCGGGACTTTGAATGTAGAGGCTCGCAGCACGAGCATCAGAATAGCCGCCGCTGACAACAAGTAGATGACGGTCTTGCGAAACACAGACGTACTCCATACGCTCGACAGACGTCCAAGGAATTGTATGACGCGTGGGCGGGGGGTGTCACGGGCAACTTCGGCGGATAATCGGGTCGCCGTAGCGGCGAATCTCACACACTTTGCGTCCTCTGCGCTCTCTGCGGTTCAAAAAGCCGTCGTATGAGTCGTTGCAATCCGCACGCGGCCGTGTACAAGTTAAGCGTATGGCACGGCGACACATTCATTATGAAGCCGCCTTCGAGGACTACCTTCGCTCGCAGGGCATCGCCTACATCCCCGTCGACGAGCGCAGAAAGGCCATCTTCGCCGGAGCGCGCGTGAAGTCGTTCGACTTCCTCGTCTATCGCAAGACCGGCGAGACTTGGCTGGTGGACGTCAAGGGCCGCAAGTTTCCCTACGAATCGCCGAACCACAAACGCTACTGGGAAAACTGGGTAACCACGGACGATCTCGACGGGCTCAAGCAGTGGCAGGGCGTCTTCGGGGAGGGCTTCGTTTCTACGATCGTTTTCGCCTATCACCTCCTGGGCCCGGAAAGTAGGCAGCCCACACCGTACGTACACCCGTTCCGCGGCGAGTACTACGCATTCCTCGCCGTGCGGGCTGATACGTACGAACAGCACGCCCGCGGCCGCTCCGCGAAGTGGCAGACCGTTACCGTCCCCGCCGCCACGTTTCGACAGCTCGCGAAGCCCATCCAAGCGGCCTGAGCGACCGCGCCCGAGACGCTTCGAGACTTCTCTCAATTGATTGTACAGAGCGGATCGGACCACTATAATCACTCGCATGAACGTCCGGAACGCAACCCGAAAGACCTCACAACGTATCGTCCAGCGCCTCGCCGTCGCAGCCGTCGCGCTGTGCAGCCTCGCCCCCACGGCAGCGCTCGCCCAGGCGGAGGCTAGGCTTCCGGAAGAGAAGAAACCCATCAAAGCTTGGCTGTTCGTCGCCGTTGCGACGGGCCTGTTCATCGCCATCGCGATCAAGAACCCCAAGCGTTCGCACCAGGGCTAACGCACTGCGTAACGCGCCAAGCCGAATAGGACGGGATCGTGAACATCGCCCCCAGCGGGCTGGTTTTCTTGGAGTGGCAAGCAATGATATCAAAACGAAGCATCGTCGTGGCCCTCGCGGGCATCAACCTCTTCTTGCTGATAGCACTGGTCTTGGGCAGCTACTCGCTCCCCAAGGCCCTCGCCCAGCGCGCCGGCGCGGCTAGCAACTTCGTGGCAGTTACGGCCAAGGCAGATGCTGATCTAGACGCGCTTTTCTTGATCGACTTGGGCAATAGAACAATGCACTGCTTCCTCCCTTCGCGCGATCGAAGCGGCAACGTGGAACCCAAGGGTAGTCGCAACCTCGAACAAGACTTCGGACGATAAGCGGACGCCGCAGGATTAAGAGAAAGGTACTCAAATATGCACTCGAAAGACCTTGCGATCGGCGTACTCAGCACAACAGCCGTCATCCTGTTGGTGGGACTCATCCTTCTCAATGCTCAGCCTCAACCCGCCTACGCCTCGGGCATGGGCGATCGTGGCGGCGACTACATCGCCGTCTCCGGCGCGATGTGGGCCCAGCAGGAGTTGGTCTACGTGTTCAACACAGCCGAGAACAAAATGATCGTCTATCGCTTCGATCAGCAGAAGGACCGCATCATCGCGTCTCCAGCCGCCGATCTGAGTGTCTTCCTGGACGGAAAGAAAGCACAACCGAATAAGCAGCGTCCGCGCGGCGGCAAGCGCCGGCGGAATCCTTGACGTACGCCGCCCCAATCGCCACAGGGTCTGTAGTGGTTACGATGCCCCCCCCACCTGCCAATGCAACATAATATATATTATCGGACCTTAGGGGTGGGTGGACGGAATCACCGAGTGCCGTCGCGCGACATTGAATCTAAAGCTTTGTCATAAAGAAAGATACAACGGTCCGACCCGCATCCGTCCCGCAGACTCTGCCTGAGGCGCTCTCCTATCTCCGCCGGCGGTCCCGCAGTCACTAGTCTTGTCAACTTGGTGTGCAGCTCATCGTCGTCGTCGTAGAGACAGTCAGCGTGCACGTCCAGTGGTATCAGCTCGGGGTAGCTCAGGCGACGGGGTAGCACTGGGTGACAACCGGCTGCGATGGCTTCAACCATGGCGAGCCCGAAGTTCTCTTGGATGGCGGTGCTCACAACGATGTCGCACGAAGCCAGCAGCCGCCAGTAATCTTCACGGCGTTCCACGAAGCCGCCGTGCACAATACGTTCGCGCAGTCGCGACCAGGCGTCCCCGAACACCTCGGGAGCGCGTCTGAACGACTCTCCCAGAAGGACGAGCCGAAAATCCACACCATCATCAACCAGCCGAAACAACACGCGAAAGAACGCCTCCGGATTCTTGTCGTACTCCCAACGGTGACTCCAGAGAATCACGGGCGGACCTTCGACATCTTTCTTCCGATCGATCGCGCTGTCTGCCGGCCATTCGACCAGCGGCCACATCACTCGGCTTCGATTTGTGATCTGGGTCACAACATCCGTGGGAACGTGATCCGGCATCAAGCGAAGCAATTCTCGCGTGGCGTCCAGGAAAGCGTCTCGGTGTGCAGCAGAGTTGAACCACACCGCGTCCGACGCCAAACAACTGGTTATGTTCGTGAACCCGAATTGATAGTCCTGTCGATCGTGCTCCGACAACGGGTAAGTCAACTGATTCTCGTGGAAATAGCAGCACACCGGCACTGTACGCAAATTCGCTGGAAGCAGGGCACGCAGCTCGGCCACGCTAACCATATCGCAAGTGAAGATCAGGTCGATCTCCCCTACCGGCGTTTCTCGTAAACGCTCTGCGAACCACATCGCGGCGCCGCGCATTCGCCACTTCCACTTGCGCGCCGGGAGCGAAATCAAATGAAACGTGTGTCGGCTGTGATGGATCAGCGTGTCCAGAAACGCGCGATGCGATCCACCGTAATATGGCTCTAGTGCGAGAATCTTCAACGACGGTCCTCCGGGTTCCCTAGCCCCCTACCCTATTGCCCTTCTCGCCCGCGTGTCTTTCACCAGCGGCACCGACGCGAGCGCCAGCAGCAAAGCATTGCGTCCGCCGCGTGTCATTTCATACGTGTCCCGTCGCTTGGGCAACAGCAACGACGCCAAGCGTAGCTGGTTCACGTGATGATACAATGGCCCCGCGCCAAGTCCGGTAGTCTGCTGCAATTCGCGATACGTCGCCGGTCCCTCAAACAGCCTCGCGAGCACTGCCAAGCGTTTCGGATGCCCCAGCGCAGCACACGCCGTGCTTGCAGCCTCAACACGGTCCTTCGAGGCCAGCGCCCCAAGTCGCACAACCGCCTCGCTTCTCGCTTTGTCTCCCCTACCGCTCTTGGCTGTTCGGTCGTTTAGGGCTTGCGCGACGTCCCACCCTTTCTCCCCCGCCTCCACGACGGCCGCCGCGACGCCGAAGCCTATCCCTCGGCTGGACGAAACCGGCGCTAAAAAACAATCGCCGATTTTCTTAGTTCGCCCGCCGTCGCTCGTCTTCTTCTTGACTGTCCGCGACTTCTTCGCAGGATCCGGTGATCTTCCACCGACCCGGCCGGTCGCCTTGCCCGTCACCCTACCGCCCTTCTTTGTGCTCTTCATGACATCAGATCTCCTCGCTCCATCCACCGTATTGCCCCGAGACCCAGTATGGACGTATACCACACACCTGTAATAGTATTATACCAGTATATTAGGATACCCGGCAAGTAGTTTCGTGAGGTAAGCGCTGGAAGATCCTCACGGCGCGGTGTGGCCATCATTTGTGGCATCGCGAGGGTGGGGCGGGTTTGACCCCCCGTCTCGCTCACTAGCGGCGGGCGGAACCCGCCCCCCAAGGGGGGGCCCCGCC
>JAJDDU010000151.1 GCA_029260155.1 Phycisphaerae bacterium
ACAATCGTTCGATTGATGCCCCCAGCCAGCGCACACTGTCCCGGAATAGCCACCACGCCGACGAGCAGACACCAGATACTCGCAGACAGTCTCGGGCTTCGGGCGGTGTGCGATAGAGACCTCATTGTTCAAACTCCCCGGCCGATTTGGAATGCCCGCATTGTACCGAATTCCAAGTGTCGATCCCAAACAAATCCTCAATTGAGCGTAGGGCGGGTTGGACCCGCGGCCATTCAGCAGGAAGGCGGGTGACACCCAATGGGGCTAACGCCACGCCCAAATCAGCGGGTCGCTTGCTGCGAATCAGGGTCCATCACCGAAGGGCCGCGCGACATGAATGTCGCGGCTCGGCGAGGGGCGACCCGCGCATTCGTGTGTGGCCATGCGCTAGGCTCGGATGCTCCGGTTTTCGCCGTTTTCGTTACCGGAAACGCTGAAACCCGCCCTGTCCTTGTCATGCGAAATCCGCTGATCACGCCCCGGGGAATATCGATATCAGCCATCGTGACCTTGACAGGGCATTTGGGGACACTGAGAATCGTTTCGTTGCGCGGGCTGCGCTTTCGGATAGGATGCCTCTGCGGTCCGTGCTCCGAGTTCCTACCCGATCGCCCCGCCACAGCGAACCCGGAGCGGGCGGGCTGAGAGCATACACAAGCGACGAGTGCAGGCGATGGTCACGGATCGAAATGGAAACCAAACAATGTCTCGTGCGAAACTAAGTTGGTCGGGGGTCTTGGGCCTGGTGTTGGCGACGTCGGCCGCGTTTGCGAGCGATCCGGTGTTTTACTCGGGCGGCAAACCGCACACGCTGGTGAAGTCGTCGACGGAGATGTTCGTGCGGACGGATGCGGGCGGTGCTGCCGCGGTGCGTGCGCGCCTGGCGGCTGAGCCCGGTTGCAGCGTTGATTCCCTCCCGTGGGCGCCGCGTGCCACGAATTACTGCATCGTCGAAATGGACAAAGCGGACGCCGTCGCTGCGGCGCGTATGCGTTCGATCGCCGGCGTTCAAGCGGCTCGGCCGGTGTACCGGTTTGCGGGTTCGTCGTCGCCGATGCTGTCGAGCGGCAATCTGGTGGTCAAGCTGGATCCTTCGATGAGCGCCGCGGAGCGCACGGTGTTCTTCGAGCAGTTCCAGGTTTCGTTGGTCAACGCTGTGGATGGCGGCGAGGGTGTGTACACGGTTAGGCCCAACGGCGACGACAATGAGGTGGCTCGGGCGGCGGCGATGTATGGTGATGACCGTACGTTGTTTGCGCACCCGGATTTCATCGTCCGTACGCGCCTCGCGCAGTTGTCGCAATTCAATGACCAGTTTCTGAATCAGCAGTGGCACTTGAAGAACACGGGTCAGGGCGGCGGCGTTGTCGGCGCAGACATCGACGTTGAGGCTGCGTGGCGCATCAATTTCGGCGAGGACGTGTTGCTGGGGATATTCGACGACTCGGTTGATGTGGAACATGAGGATCTGCTGCCGAACTACATCGGCATCGGGCACGATGCGTTCTTGGCTAAAGAGGGGGCACTGGAGCCCAACCCGCGAAACGTTGATGACTTCCACGGGACGGCGGTCTTGGGGTTGGCGGTTGCGGACGCGAATGACTTTGGAGTGCTCGGCGTCGCGCCCGCTGCGAAGTTCACCGCGTCTCGTGGTCTGAGCGATCCGGTGTCGCTTGGTCAGATGGCCAGCGCTTTCGTCTTTGCCCGCCAGCGGAACGTGGCGGTTCACATCGATAGTTGGGGCTTCATCGGCACGCTGAACTCCCAAGCGGACGTTGTGGTCTCGGCGATCGAGGCGGCATTTGCGGAGGGGCGAGACAAGCGGGGCATGGTCATTGTTTTTGCAGCGGGCAACGAGGCCGTCGAGCTGGGACCGGACGATGCCCTGGCGACGTTGCCGGAAGTCATTGGCGTGGCGGCGTCGAACGCCAACGACGAGTTGGCGATTTCGTACAGCAATTACGGAGCGGACATCGACGTGATGGCGCCGAGCGGCGACGCGTTTCTTCCCGGGATGGTCACGACGGACAACACGGACGCAGCCGGATTTGTGAACCCGGGGTTCAACCTCGGAGGCCAGTTATCTCCCGAATTCGGCGGTCCGCTTCCTGACCTTTCGGACTCGAGCTACACGCGTCATTTTTCCGGCACATCGGCGGCATGCCCCGTGGTGGCGGGTGTGGCTGCGTTGATCATCAGTTCGAATCAGGATCTGACTGCGTCGCAGGTGCGCACGATCCTGGAGCAGACAACGGAGAAGGTTGATCCCGCGAACGCCAGTTATCACTCGATCACCGAGCGCAGTTTGACGCACGCGTATGGCCGAATCAATGCGGGCGCGGCAGTTCAGGCGGCAATCGATTCTCGCGACAACGGCGGGTTCACGTGGCCCAGCCGTTTGGCGGGTGTGCGAATCGCCTCGGGAACTCTGAGTTGGGACAAGGGCGATGACATTCGTGAGATCGACGAAGACGACGATCAAGAGACGCCGCCGATTGAATTGGGCGAGGTGACTTCGGGAACGTTGGTGTTGGAAAGCCTAACGCCGTTCAACGCCGCACATGCGTTTCTTCCGGATG
>JAJDDU010000152.1 GCA_029260155.1 Phycisphaerae bacterium
CCGGTCCGCGTCAATCGTCTGCACGATTTTCCCGTCAGTTTGGTCCAGGACGAGCACTGCGCGGGCGTCGTTCGGACGGCACACCAAGCGACCACCCACGCGCATCACGGCATTGAAGTGCCATGGGCTGACATCTTCGGAGGACGCACGCACGCGATCACGCCACGCGGATTCCGCCTCCCGCCGATACGTCCGAAGCCAACGCACGCGCCCCGTCCGCGCCGAAACCGCAGCTACCGATCCCAGGTTCGTCGCGACGTAGACCGTCCCGTCCACGATCGCTGGTATCGCAAGCGTCGACCGCCGATACCCGAACCCGCCCACTGATGCACTGCCCAGATGCCTCTGGTACACCACAGATCCGTCCGACGCGCGAACGCGCACCAGGTAGCTGTCCTCGAAACCGAACGTCCGACGTCGTCGAACCACGACGTAGACGCTCCCGCCTGACACCAACGGCGACGAGCCGAAACCCACCCGCGCAGAACCCGTTTCCAATTGCGACGCACTCAGCCGCCACACTTCGTTGCCGCTTTGGCTGTCCAAGCACACCAGACCGCCGGAGTCCGCCGCCGATTCGTACCCGTAATAAGGTGCCGAGTCCGACCCCACGCACGCGTACAGCCGGCCTTGCGAAAGCGCCGGTGAAAACCACTCCACGTTCGAGCCATCCGAACTGTCGCCGTGATCGGCCGAGCCGCCGCCGGCGTAGTGCCAGCTCTCAGTCCCGGTGTGCCGCTGCAACGCCCAGATGTCGTCCGCATCCTGGAAAAAAACCAACCCCTCGCCCGCCACCGGATTCAGAACAAGAAACTTGCCCGTCTCCAACGCTTGGCGCCCCGTCGCCGATTCCAGATCCGCCCGCGACATGTCCAACGCCCCCGGCGCAAAACCGTCGAAGCGCCACAAGAGCGCCATGCGATCCAACACGAACGACCCCACTCGGCTCCGTCCCAGGTCGCCCCCAAACATCGGCCAATCAGACCCCGCCGTCGGCGACGCAGACGCACGAATCTCAGACGACAGCGATCGCACCAACTGCACCAACCCGACGTCACGCCCGGACCACCGCACCGTCCCGCCGTTCGAGATGTCAGCATGCCGCGCCACCCACCGCTCAGCCTCGTCCTCACTCCCCCGGAGTGCGGCAAGAACTGCCAGTCGGCCCACGAACTCCGCCGCTTCCCCGTCCCGCTCAACGGCATCGAGGCACACCTGTCGAGCCGTCGCGAAGTCCCCCGATTCCAGACTTAAGTCAGCGGCAGCCTTAGCTGTCGCGACACCCCAAGACGTGTGCGCGTAGCGATCCAAAACCGAGAGCAGCGCATCCAGATCGCGACCTCGCAGCGCAGCTTCGTAACGCTCCCGCGCAGCCGCGTCACACAACTCGCGATACACCGCCAGACCCGCCGTCGGCCAGCCGGAGACGATTCCACCCAACCGCCCGCTCAGACCCTCGTATCGGCCCGCTTCCACCTCCGCCAATCGCGATCCGTAGGCTTCGTGAATCGTCTCCACAAGCCGCCCCGCCCCTTGCCAATCCTCCGCGCGCTCAAGCTTCTCCAACCGCCCCAAGAGTTCTCGCGCTTCGAAGCTGTCATCGACGTACGTGTTGGCCGCCTCCGGGTCGACCTCCGCACACAAAGAATGCCAAGGCGTGGCACTCCACGCGAGGGCGGCGATCCAGATCCAACAACACCTGTGTTTCACAGAGCCTCCCCAATCGTCAGTCGCCATTCCCCAAGTATCGACTGACCAGCACCCCCAGCTTTTCCATGGCCTCGGGTTTTACAAGATCTTTGTTCGACCAGAGCGCCAATTCCAACGCATCGTGACAATCGCACTGCACCGCCCCGGCCGCTCCGATGTCGCGAATCACCCGCTCAATCAGCGCGGTAGCAGCCCCACTCGCCCTACGCATGTTTGACATGATTTCTCGAAGCAAGGCTCCCCTGTCCGTTCCCGCGTCGTGCGGACGCCAGCAGTCGTAGTCCGTCGGCAGCGCAACCAGCGCATAGCACATCTCCGCCTCCCGCGCCAGCTTCGCTTCCGGCATCACCGTCATCCCGATCAGATCAGCCCCCCAGCTCCGATGCAAGAGAGACTCCGCCCGCGTCGAAAACTGAGGCCCTTCCATGCACACATAGGTCCCCCCGTCGTGAACACGCCCGTCAACCGTCTTGCCCGCGGCCAGCAGCACGCCCCGCAGACGCCCGCAGAATGGCTCTGACAACTCGACGTGCGCCACCATCCCCTCATCGAAAAACGTCGACACCCGCTGATGCGTCTTGTCGATCACCTGATCGCACACTACCAGATCGCCCGGGGACACTTCCTCGCGCAGGCTCCCTGTCGCCCCCGTCGCGATCACCTGCGTCGCACCCAGCGACTTGAGCGCATAGATGTTCGCACGATACGGAACCGTCGAAGGGTTCAGCAGATGCCCTTCCCCATGACGACTCAGAAACAGACAGTCCACCCCTTCGACCCGCGCCCGCAGAATCGCCCCGCTGGGCTTTCCGAACGGCGTGTCCACTTCCACCCGCTCAGCCCCCGCCCGCTGCGCAAACCCTTCCCCGATCCCCGTCCCGCCGATGATTCCCAATACGTGTTCCGACACACCAAACTCCTTCCACTGTCGCTAGAGCAAACCAATTCAACCCTCGGTATTATATAAGCGCCCGACCTCACCTTTCCATTCGTCTTGACCCGCCGAGCGCACCATCTCCCCCTTCATCCCCGAACGGGCCCAACCAATCAAGAGGCACCTCGGAAGTGGTTTTGTTGTTCGACCGGCGCGGCGAGCGTCGGACGATCCTCGATTCCTCAATCACATCTTCTCCTCAAGTTGCACTCTAAGCACTTCCGAAGAAGCACTCAGTTGATTTTCCCCATCGCATCTTCGGGAACGACGTCATGATAACCAAACGCAGAGCAATGTGGGTGGGCGCTGTGTTCGCAATGCTCACCACAGTGTGGGGCATTCGAGCACATTTTCGCAGCGCTCCCCAGCCGGCCATCTCATTCCAAACCGTCAAAGTCTTCGAGGACGGCTGGTATCACTTCAAGACTGACGATGGCATTCTGGTCTGGTATCTGGGCACGCTCAAGCCCGCTCCGGACCCTCTCTACGATCAGCTATTCTACAGTTTTACCGATGACGGCTGGTTCTACACAACCAACACCGACCCGTGGTTGGCCGCTCTGGAGTTGATCGACGCGGGGTTCGTCCTCGATGGTCTCGACAACGACGAGGTGTACCTCGCCTACATCGATGCGAAAGGCGGCACAGTGCCGGACGGTAAGCTGATTGCCGGGCTTTCGACCTGGCGGGATCTGGACGCGACTGCGTTCGAGAGCGTACCGGGTGACTTGGAGACATATCTGCGCGGCGTCACTTGGTTCGAGTCTGGGGGTGGCCTGCCGGGTCCCGGCGGAAGCGGTTCGTGCTGCGAATGGGTGGAAATCCCCAATTGCGAGATTATCTGCTGCAACGCAGCAGGAGAGCCCGAGCGGAGCGACGGCAAGGGCGTTCCGGAAACAGCTCCCACCGGCGGCGATTGTGAGCTTTTGGATCACTTGCTGTGCCATGAGTGCGTCGAGTGCTGCCAGAGCCCGCAGTATTGCTGTGGAGGCACGTGCACCAGCTTGCCCTACTGCTGCAACGGTCAGCCTTGCCCCTACCCCTGCTGCGGCGGACAGTGTCTACCCGGACCCGTGTGTTGCCGGCCGGACAACGATCCCGCGTACACGTGCCAAGCCGGCGAAGTTTGCTGCGGGACCGACGATTGTCGCCGTCCGCCTGAGGAGTCATGCTGCAACGGCGAGCGCTGTCTCGGCGTGTGTTGCTTCGACTCGACTCTCGACCGCCTCGCCTGCAAGGGTCCGGGCGTGTGCTGCGGCGGCGATGATCACGGTGATTTTTGCCCGACGGGGCAGGAGTGCTGCCCCGAATCCGCCGAACGGGACTGTTGTCCGCAGGGCCAGGAGTGTTGTGGCACTGAGTGCTGCTTCGCGAGCCAGTCGTGCATGGCATGTGGTTGCTGCCCGGAGAACCACAGTTGCTGCGGCGACGAATGCTACGACCCGCTGACGGAAACGTGCTGCGCCGACATCATCTATCCGGGTCGTGGCACCTGTTGCGAGGAGGAAGCCGCTACGCAACCGTTCTGTCCCGGCGAGAACGCCGTTTGCTGCGCGTCCTCGACTCAGTCGTGCTGTGCGGAAGGATTGGCGTGCTGCGAGTTCGGCTGTAGGGATCTGGAAACTGAGCACTGCTGCAACGGTGAGCCCTGTTCGATACTCGACGACACCTGCTGCGAAGATGGCTGTCACTCGGGGCAAGGGACTTGTTGCCCACCCGCTGCGCCCGGACCCTTCTGTTCTCAGGGAGAGCACTGCTGCCCGGCCGGCGCCGGACGCGATTGCTGCCCGAGCGGCCGAGACTGCTGTGGGGCCGAGTGCTGCATCAGCGGCGTCGAAACTTGCTGCGGGAATAGCATCTGCTGCGATTTCGGCAGCGACCCCTGCGTCCGAACCTGCTGCGAGAACGTCACCACCGGCGCGATCGGGTGCAATTCCGACGACCTAGCCATGCCGTGCTCGTTCGCCAACGTCCCAGCCACCATCGGGTACTGCCCGGGGCCCTCCGTCACGCACACGATTCAGCTTTGCAACAACGGGGAGTGCAGCGAGACGTATCAGATCACGAAGGACGCCCAACCCCCAGCCGGGTTTGTCATCGCCCTCGACCAGTCGTTCTTCACCATCGCCGCCGGCGCTTGCGTGGACGTTCCGATCCGGATCGGGGTGAACATCAGCATTGACACCGCAATCACCACGACGCTGACAATCACAGCCGATGCGGAGGGTGTCGGCGACGACTGCGGGCCTCTGTCGACACAAACATGCACGGCGAGCACTCTGGTCCTCGCCATGGTCGACCTTGATTTCGGCAGTGTGCCGGACTATAAAGAGGCGGGCTCTGCGACAGCTCCGGGCGGGTTTCTGTGCGTCAACGACGATGACGACGACAACAATGGGACCCCCGACAAAGACGATGCAAGTCCAACCCCCGGCGAGGACGACCTCATGCCGCTATCCATCTTCGCAGACGGAGCCCAAGCAGGCACGCTAACACTCAGCGCAGTCGCCGGCGGCAACCGCATCAAGCTTTACGAGAGCGCCGATCGGAGTAACCCAGTCGCTCTGCCGAAGTCCTGGGATCTGCTCGGCCTCCCCAAAAACTTCGCGACGACACTATACGTCGAGGGCGTCGAAGCCAGCCTCGTGACCAAGGACGTCGAGTTGTTGCTCGAGACCCTCCACCAGACGGGAACCTCCTGCGAGGACCGCGTCAAGATCACAGTGTTTACGATTCACCCCGCAAACGTCGATGCGACGAATCCGACAGCCACCAAAGTCCGGTATCACGTCGATCCACATGGATTCACCCTCGATTCCGCTGAATTCACCGCCCCCGGGACCACGGATACCGGCGTCGACCTCCCGACCGACTTCTTCTTCACCTATGACCAGAGCAACCTCGTGACAGGAGAAAACACAATAGACTTGAGTGCTAGCAAGTCCGGTGCAACTTGCACCGCCGAAGTGATCGCTACCAGAAACCTAACCCACGCACCTCCGTCAGGCACGCTGTCTGAAACAGCGCTGATCAGAATCGCCCTGGACCAAACCACGGCTGTGACCATTCCGGTGCTTCACGAAATGTTTGCCAAATTCGCGTTTGTGTGCTATTCCGTGCCAACGGTTCCGGGGAGCAAAACACTTTGGTTTGGCGAAGCCCATGTCAACATCACGACGCAAGAATCGAGCGAAATACCGACGGGCATCGCTGCATGGACAGAGATCCTCTCTCTGCGGGACAGTAGCGGTACGCTGCTGACTCAGGCGATGATTCCTGTTACTGACCCCACGATGCCATCACAAGGGCCGAATTTCCAAATGTAGAACCGCTTCTGTCAACGAGTATTTCGAGCCGAGCGTAGGCATCACGTCTTTCGGACGGATAGACATAATCGTGTTTACGGGTGGAGATAATCTGTTCTTTCCGATTCCGCTTCCCCCGCCGATAAACACCGAAGTTGACTTGCCGCTTGAGGATAACTCGCTCGTTCCGGTGATCTGTCCCTGATTTTTGGAGGTATGACTATGGTCTTCACATGCCCTACGCTTGTAACAATCGCGTTCATTCTGCAGATCGCGATGGCAAATGCGCCAGAAGAGGGGCTTTCGACGAACCAGGTGGCCGTCGTCGAAGGGCGTGCAGTGATGTACGAGCAAGTCAAAGTTGATTCGCAGCTACTAGCGAGCCACTTCGAGAGGGTGCATGGACGCCGGCCTCGAACACAGGCGGACACGGAGAGCATTGAGCGCGAGCGGCTTGCCAGGGAAACGCGGAAGCTGCAGAAGATGATTCGGGTGACGATCAGGCAGCTGGAGACTGAGAAGCATGGGATCACTGTGACAAAGGCGGAGGTCGAGCGAACGTGGGAGAAGTACCTTCGCGATCATCACGTTGACAAGTCGACTGTTATGGCTGAAGGGCGAGAGGCTCTGAGCGATTTGCTCCGTTCGTATGAGGACGTTGTTGATCGCGGGGAGGATCCAGACCGTGTTTATGATCGGCGACTCGCTGGCGTGATGTCGCGAGCCGAATGGGAAATGAGACTCGAGCATGAAGCCACGCCTGAACGGAGATCGCAGTTACAGCGCATCTTGGAGATTCCGGACGACACGCTGCTCAAACCAGACACCGGGTTTCGCGACATGATCGTTGCGGACAAAATGAACCAAGAAATCGACGAAGACCTTATGTTGCAGGATCCAGAGTTCGCAGAGTATATTTCCCTGCGCAAGACCGATCCGAAGAACGACAAGGTGCAGAGCAAAGGACCAAACTACCGTACCGCAAAGCGATTCGAGTGGTGGCAAGGTTGTTATAGAAAAGCAAATGTGGAGATTCGTGATCCACGTTTCCGAGGGGTGTGGAGCGAACCCTTCGCAGAGGCGACTCCTGCACATCCCCGCTAGGGGAACCGTGTCTCCTCGACTGGAGAACTGCACAGAGACGAGCCAGGGTCGGGCCGCAAGAGTTGGGCGCGATGCGGAGCGGGCCGTGTCGTCCTGAAAGAGGTAGGTTTGCCTCTTGAGGAGGATGCACTTCCTCCGACAACTTGTCCCTAGTTGGGAGCCCAATACAGATGAACATCTTCGGAGTTCCGTACTCAGTAACGTTGACGTTGTCGACAGTGCTTCTCGCAGTGCCTCCAATCGGGCCTCCGGCCGACACTGCGACGGTCGCGACTGTCAACGGCGCACCCTGTCAGTACAAGCGCATAAAGACCGATTCGGACACGCTGATTCAGCGGTTTCGGAAGATGCATGGGCGCGATCCGAACTCAGATCTCGAATTGGCGGCAATTCAAGAGAAGAGGCTAGAAGACGAAACAAAGCGACTCAATCGAATCATCCGCGGGATTCTGCGAGAGCAGTGCGTCAGCATGTTCAAGATGGATCCGTCTGAGACAGAAGTGGCCAGGAGGTGGCAAGAGGCGCGGCCCAAAATGGACATCGACGCCGACATTGCGAGATCGCGGATCGAGTTGCAGAAACTAGTGGACGCGCTGAAGGACGTCGTCGATGGCGGATTGGACGCGGATCACGTCTATCGACAAAGACTCTCCGGCACAATGTCACGCCAGGAGTGGGAGTCGCGACTTGAACACCAGGGGATTCCCGAGGTTGTGGCCCAATTGGAACATCAACTTACTCTCCCGGCGTCCGAGCTATTCAACCCAGCGGAGGTCTTCCGTGGCGTGTTGATCAATGAGCAATTGCATCGAGCCATCGAGAAGGACTTGGCAACCACGGACGCCGAGTTTGGCGAGTATCTGCGTTTGCTTGAGACCGATCCCACCAACGAAAAGATACGGAGCAGAGGCCGAAACTACCGTGCCGCGAAGCGATTCGAGTGGTGGCAAGATCGCTATCATAAAGCAAGTGTAGAGATTCACGATTCGCGCTTCCGCAGCGCATGGACTGAGCCGTTCGGCGTGGCCACTCCCGCGCAGTCCCCCTAGGCCCACAATCCGCGTGCGCTAAGGAGCGGCACGCGCTGAACTGAATGAACTCGCTTCAATCGCATGGAGCGTGGACGTTTCGATCCAGATTGGCGCGAACATCAGCATCGACACCGCAATCACCACGACGCTGACAATCACAGCCGATGCGGAGGGCGTCGGCAGCGACTGCGGGCCGTTGTCCACGCAGACATGCGTTGCGAGCACTCTTGTTGTCGCCATGGTCGACCTTGATTTCGGGAGTGTGGCGGACTATAAAGAGACGGACCCCGGCGGGTTCCTGTGCGTCAACGACGATGACGACGACAACGGAACCCCCGACAAAGACGATGCAAGTCCCACACTCGGCGAGGACGATCTCATGCCGCTATCCATCATGGCAGACGGCGCCCGCACGAATCACCCCGCTCAATCGGCGTACCCCAGGCCACGAAGACGCTCCAGCTCCGCCTCACTGGGTCTGACTTCGTCGGGCTTCCCGGTTGCACCGGCCACCGTCGACTCCTTGCGGCGATCCAACGCGAACCGCAACATCCTCCCGACCGCCAGATCAGGATGGTAGATGTTGTCTTGCTCCGCGGGATCGTCGAAGAGGTCATACAACTCATACCCCGCCTTCACGGGAATGCCCCGCGCGTTCACGCCGATGTCGTCTGTGTGAATGAGCTTATGTCGAGCGTTGCGAACGTACTGCTTGCGGTTGTACCGCGTTATCTCACCGTACACGATCGCGGGCTCACCTGGGGGAGTAGGACCGGAGAGCAGATGACTGCGGCTCTGCCCTTGGAAGGTCTCAGGTGTCGCGATATCCAACAGGCTTAGAATCGTGTTCGGTATGTCAATGAGCTCCACCGGCGTTTCCACGACACGCCCAGCCTGACCGCCGCCCGGCAAACGAACGATCAGCGGAACATGCACGACTTCATCGTAGAGTGTCCACTGGTGCCCTTCCATCGAACCATGATCGTTCAACTCCTCCCCATGGTCGCTCGTAAAGACAATCAAGGTGTTGTCCATACCCAGTGTGCGATCGATGGCTGCAAAGAGACGCCCGAGGTGCGTATCGGTATAGCGAATCTCGCCGTCGTACAGTGACGTCACATACGCCAGATCCCGTGGCTGAATGATCCCCGGCTCATGGTGTACACCCTTTATGAACTGAAAAATCCAGTCGAAGCTACCGTTTGCCTCTCCCTGGTAATCTGCGTCAAACATCCGATCGAACGGCTCGGGTGGCGCATAGTCGATATGCGGATCGAAGTAATGAACAAAGAGGAAGTAAGGCCGCGAATGGTCCCGCTCAAGCCAGCGTATCGCGTGGTCTGTCACCTGCTCCGCCTTGAACGAAGCCGTTGTGGCTGAATCCACCAGATGCGGCGGTGGCAGCAATTCCTTGAACCGATCAAACCCTTGGTCGAACCCGTATTGCTCCGCGAGGTACACCCAGCTGACAATCGCCCCCGTCTGATACCCCGCAGCCGACAGCACTTCCGCCAGTGTCGTCGCCGACTCGGGCAGTGCGTGCTCGTTCGCCTCCACACCGTGAACGTGCGGATACTGTGACGTTATCATCGACATGTGCGACGGCAGCGTCCAAGAAGCCTGGCAGAACGCGTTTGAGAAGCGAACCCCCTGCCCCGCGAGCGCGTCGATTTGCGGGGAAGTTGCCCGGGCATACCCGTAACATCCCAGATGATCCGCCCGAAGCGTATCCACCGAGATCATCACGACATGCGGACGCGTCGTCGCCCTCGACTCCGAGGCAGGGTTACCGTCGTCGCGTCGACACCCAGCCGTCAAACCCACACCAACGGCAACGACAATCAGCGCCACGCAACCACCGACTCTCTTCACCATGCCAACGGATCTCCCAATCCCCAATCCCCAATCGCCGATCGTCAATCGTCAATCGCCGATTCCGCGCTGGCCGGCTGTACCGGTGGGCCCCGAAACCCGGTTCGATACCACACCAAGCCTCCCCACCCCAGCACCACCGCGACAATCGCCAACATCACCAGCGAGCCCGTACGCCGGCGCGGCAGCGGAATCCCCGAACCAACCGCCTCACTCCCCACCTGACCCCGCAACGCGGCGGCCAATTCGTTGGCCAACCCAAAACGCCGATGCGGCTCCGGCTCCAGACACTTCAGAATGACGCGCTCGGTGTTCGTGGAAATGTGGCCGTTCAACTTCCGCACGCCTCGCGGCCGGTCCCCCGAAATGCTCGTCAACAACGCTTCAACTGAATGGCCGCCGAAAGGCAGAATGCCCGTGGCAGACTCATACAGCAAGACGCCCAACGAGTAGATGTCGCTTTGAATCGTCGCAGCCCCACCCCGCAGCCGCTCCGGCGATCGGCATGACAGTGACAGGGGCGTGACATTGACACACGACTCTTCCGCCGCCGATGGCTCTGGAAGACCGAAGCCGACCACCTTCACGTCGCCGTTCGCGGTTACACGGACATGATCCGCATCAAGACGCCCGTGGACCACGCCGGCTCCATGTGCCGTTGATAGGGCATCCGCCACCTGTGCTCCGAATTCCACGATGTCCGCATCGCGGAGCTTCGTTCCGCCGAACCGCTCCCGCGGCGACTCACCGGCCACCCATTCGCTCACCATGAAGTCGACGCCGTCCACCGTATCGAACGCATGCACGCGCGCGACGTTTGGATGTTCGATCTTGGCCAGTGCCCGCGCGCTCGCCAGCACGCGATCCCGGCCTCCGCCGCTTGTCACAGCCCCCGCGTGAAACACGAGCACGAGGACGTCCCGCTCCAATCGCTCATCGCGGCCTCGATGCCACCGACCCGCTGCGTCTTCACGGAACGCATCGGTCAATCGATAATGCCCCAGCATTTCAGTGTTCACAACGCACCACAACTCCCGATACCACTGGCCGCTCAAGCGGAACCCGCGACGACTCACTCCCCCGCAATCCTCACACGTCGATCGGGACGCGTCAACGGCGCGGGTACGGGTATGTCGGAATCCTGGGGGCTGATCGGAAGCGTCGGGCACGTCGCGCTCCGCGACGGCAGAGAATGATCATCCTCCGTCGGCATCACCGGCCGGAGGGTGTCATTGCGGCGAGGCGTTTGGCAGCGTAGGGATGATTGGGGTGAAGCTCAAGGACGCGGCGGTATTGCGCAGCGGCTTCGGGGAGTTTGCCGGCAGTACGCAGAACCTCTCCGAGGACGAAGTTGATGCTCGGGTTGTCGGAATCCAATTCGACGGCGCGGCGCATGGCGAATTCAGCCTCGGCGGGGCGATTCAACAGCAAGTACGCGCGTCCCAGCACGTTGTGGGCACCGGCGATGGTGGGTTCGATTTCGATCGCCTTTTTGCAGGATAGTATGGCTGCGTCCAGGTTTCGTTCGGCGAAGAACACCCCGCCGCGGGCCACGCGTAGTCGCGGTGAGTTGGGGCGGAGTCGCGATGCTCGATCCAACACCCCGTGGGCCTCGCCGAATCGCTTCATGTGCCGATGCAGCGTTGCCAGATTGACCATCATGGTGACGTTACCCGGGCGACGCTCGATGATCTGTTCCGCCAGCCGGGCGAGCATCTCCCAATCCCCCGTGGGTTCTAGGCGATCGAACTTCTCCACGAGGGTCGCGACGGATCCCGTCAGCTCATCAGCCTCCAGCAGCAGCGGATCCCGCGTGCGAAACCACAGGCCCTTAGGCAATCGCGTGGCGAAATCGAAATGTCGCCGGGCGCGCTGCGGCTCGTCTCTGGCGGCATAAACCCGACCCAGATAGAAATGAACCTGAAAGTCGTTCGGTCCCAGTTTCAACGCACGTTCGAGGTGGCCCAGCGCGGCATCGAGATCACCACGAGCAATCGCGACGCGGCCTAGCCCAAGTTGAACAGTTACGGAGTTTGAACGGCCCGGAGGATAGCGCCATGGCCGTTTTGGGGTAGAAGTCGTGACTACATTTGGGTGACCTTGTCGATTCGACGCAAACGCTGGGGTAGCGT
>JAJDDU010000153.1 GCA_029260155.1 Phycisphaerae bacterium
TGGAAACCCCAATTGCGGGGATTGTCGCCATTCGTTAAACTCCCGACCGCTGGGGATCGGGGCGGCGGCTTCCGCAGGTCTTCCTAGCAGTGCAAGGCAAGGTTCTGTTTGGGCGAGGTTCCACCGCGGTTCTGCGGTAGACAGTGGAACCCCGCGCCGGCGATTGTGGCTCGAAAGGCCCGAATACACGGTCTTGCGATGTGCTGTCAGTGCGTCCACCCGTTTCCATTCTCAGCAGTCTTGCGTCCGTTGAGCGGCTGGCGTTGTTGTTTGGCTACTCGAACGCTTGGATCAGCTATGCTACTTGCATTTGCGGAATAGAATCGCATCGGCGGAAAACGAACGTTCGGTTTCGATTGCCAACAGAGGGAAAGGTCCATGATCGCCCGTCCAGGACTCGGAAAGGTCGTACGCACTCCGGTTTTCGTGCGCACAACTGCGCAGATCGTCTCAGTAGGGACGGGGAAAGATTCGGCGGTGAAACGGTGGCCACGGCGGTGAGTGGGCTATCTCGGGTCAGTCGGGAGATATCGCTACACGGATTCGGAAAAGCGTACGCAGAGTAGGAGCAGAGTTGTGAATTCTTCGGATTCTGCCATTTGGCAGTGAGGATGTCTGCTTGGCATCCGGGAGGCGAAGATGCGAGATGACCTGGTTTGCGCTTTTGACCGCGATTTGCCCGAACTCCTCAGCGATTCTCAGTGGATCACGGTAGCGCAACGTCTGGGTCTGACGAGGCGCGAGAGAGATGTGGCGAAGCTGATTTGTCGGGGAAAGACGAAGGACGGCATCTCAGGCGCGCTGGGAATCTCGCCGAATACGGTTCGTATGCACTGTCGCAATCTGTTCGACAAGCTGGGCGTCCACGACCGCGTTGGCGTTGTTGTGCGAGTCGTTTCCGCAAGATGTCGAATGTGCCAGGAATACCCTCTCACTGCCGACGAAGACCGCACGCGCCTTTCGTCGAAGATGTCACAAGACCCACACTGAGTCGCGGTGTTTGTCATTCGTTGCCATTCCTCACCATTACGTGCCAGAAACTGTCACCCCCCCCCAAGAAAACGCGCGTACCCACCCGAACGTGCGTATTGACAGAGTATCGCAGTGGTTACAATGCAGAAATTGAAGTGCTAAAACTCAGGAGTCGCAACTTGCGCAGGAGGGATTCGTCAGTACGTCGGGCATTCCGCGTTGGGCGCTACACCTCTCGGTCCGCGCGACAAATCCTGATTGAAACGTGGGCGCCGGGAGCCGATTCGTCGAGGGCGTTGCAGCACTCGCGCCCGCTCATCGACTGTGGTTTCCGCTCGCCGGCATGACGCGTCACGCGCGCATCGATGGCCGCGATTGCTTTTGATGTAGTGGTTCAGTGCGTTGCGCCTCAGTCGTCGGTAGGCGACGTGATGCCCGTGCCGAACAGAGAAGACTGAAAGGAGGATGAACAAGGGAGCACAGAGAAGGAGAGGACGGGTCGGCACTTCGTGGGTAACGTTACACCGACCCGCCCCCGATGTCGTTGCAGGGGGTGCATAGCACTCACCGCACAACGAAACAAGTCTACGCTTCCGTAGCGTCAATAGTCAAGGAAAGGGCTTGGCAGCCCGCGGCAAAAGCCAATTGGTTCAGGAGCGGTCCTTCCGCGCTGGCTCTTCGTTGGCGAAACTCAACGAATCTTCCGGATTCGCTTCCGTTTCGCCGCCTCGACTCGGCACGAAACACCGCGTTTCTGAACGGAAAGCGCTTTCTGCCACGGGCTGCTAGGTCCGGGGCCACGAGTTGGGCACCGGGCGTATCGGCACAAGACCGAATGCTCGGATCAACGTACTGCACGATGTCGCAAGAGTGGGCATTCACTGTAGGCCGTGGCGGGTAATCGGCGGAGCGTGTGTCAGTTGACAGCCAAGAGTCCAAAGATGCTGGGTATCGGTGTGTCTTGTTCCTGTGGCATGGGAAGCGTGCCCTCCCGCATTCAGACCGATGCCCCTGCGTAAAAAAAGGAGAAGTCATGACTGGAAATAGCGGTTTCGATCGTCGCCGGCCTGGGTGTGTTGTGCCCGCGCTGTGCCTCCTGCTGGTGGTTTCGGGTGGTTCATTAATGGCGGAGGAGGCTGCTCGGGGAGCGGGAGATCCTGCCTCTGGAGTGAACGACCGTCCTGGAATCCCGGCGGGGTACATGATCGTCGAGGGCGACATCGTTGTGCCGCTGAACTTCTACGAGACGGCTGGGACGGAAGGCACATTCGCACCGAATCTCTGGACTGGCGGCATTGTGCCGTATGAGTTCGACGCGAATGTGACCGCGGGGGAGCAGGCGGCGATGCTCGTCGCGATGGCAGATTGGGAAGCTGTTTCGGGCGCGGACTTTCGTCCGCGCGCTGGGGATCCCAATTACATTCACATCAAGGACGACCCGGGCAACTGGTCCTTCGTCGGAATGACTGGTGGCAGGCAGGACATGGGGATCTTCAACTGGAACTGGGAGTTCATCATGGCGCATGAACTCGGACATGCGCTCGGTCTGTGGCACGAGCAGTCCAGACCGGATCGGGACGCCTTCGTAACGATCGACTTAAGCAATGTGTGTCAGAACTGCTGTAGCGGGAACCCGTGCGACCACAACTTCAACATCGTCGCGTCGTCCACAGCACACGGACCTTATGATTATGACTCCGTCATGCACTACAGCGCCTGCGCTTTTAGTGTCTGCGGAGGGTGCCCGAACGACGGTGGTTGTTCCAACGGAGGCCGGACGGTCATCGCCCCACAGCCAATCGGCCAACTGAATCACTTGAGCGTTGGGGATCAGGCGGTGATGGCCTTCCTCTACGGACCTGCCAGTTGCGGCAACGGGTCGCTCGACCCCGGCGAGCAGTGTGATCCACCCGGAGAGTGCTGCACCACGACGTGTCAGTACAAGTCTACCGGTACGTCCTGCGGCAGCTCGACGAATAGCGATTGCACGAATCCTGATAGCTGCAACGCTACCGGGATCTGCATGTCCAACCATGCCGGGAACGGTACGAACTGCGACGATGGCTTGTTCTGCACCGATGGTGAGACGTGCGCAAGCGGAACATGCGGCGGTGGGGCGGCGCACGACTGCGGTGACGGCGTCGGCTGCACGGACGATTCGTGCAATGAGGCGAGCAACACGTGCGTCCATGTCACCAACGGCGTCAGTTGCGACAATAACCTGTGGTGCGACGGTCCGGAATTCTGCAGCTTGGTGCTCGACTGCCAGCCGGGCGCGGCGCCGTGTGACGATGGCATCGACTGCACGACCGATCCGTGTGACGAGTTCACGCAATTATGCGGGCAGCCGGTTCCACACGATGCGTTGTGCGACGACGGCAATGTATGCAACGGCGTAGAGACGTGCTTCCCGGGCACGGGTGACCCGCTGACCGGCTGCTTGGCGGGCGTTGCGCCGGTTTGCGACGACGGCAACCCGTGCACGATTGACACCTGCGATTCAGTGACAGGCTGTGCGCACGCACTTGAACCGGCGGGCACGGTGTGTTCAAACGGGATGTGGTGCGACGGCACGGAGACCTGTGACGCGGGAGGAAACTGCCTACCCGGCACGTCGCCGTGCGACGACGGAATCCTCTGCACGGGCGACCCGTGCGACGACGCCACCGACGCTTGCCTGGACCACCTCCGCCACGACGAGGAGTGCGACGACGGTGAGTGGTGCAATGGGCCGGAGATCTGCGATATGGTGATAGGCTGCGTCGACGGGACGCCGCCCAATTGCACCGATGGGATCGACTGCACCATCGACACGTGCAACGAAGACATCGACGTCTGCGAGCATGCGCCCAACTGCGGGATCCTGGACCTGACACTGCACGAGGATGACGGCTGCTTCCATTCGGGCGAGGACTTCTGCGTCACGATCGATGTCAGCAGCCTCGATAAACAAGTGATGATCGGCGGGCAGTTCTTCCTGGAGTTCAACGCGTGCCTCGTGAGCGTGGAGGCGATCGCTCCCGGCGATCATCTGGACCCGGACGCGGACCCAGGGGATCCACCGGGGTCGAACATGGACCCCTGCTCACACTCAGGCGGGTCGCCGTACTCCGTGCAGATTTTCGAGAACATCGTGATCGACGGATGCCAAGGGATCATCGCGTTCGCCGTCGGCGTGCCGCTTGGCGGCCAAGGGTCGGCGGCCGACAACATCATGGCATCGATCCACTTCAAGTCCATTGTGGTGGGGACTCCGCTGTCAGACCTCTACCCACCCGCGCTTCAGGGTGACGGGCAGATTCGCTTCGATTTGAATCACGCTCCGTCGACGCAGCTTGTCGACTCTCTCGGAGCGCCTGATTTCCCAATCCTTGGCGTCCCGGTCGACATCACTGTGGACGACAATGCGCCCATCTTTGTCGGATGCCAGGACTACCCGTCGCACTCCGATCCTGGGCACTGCAACGACCACGGCAATCCGGCTGACCTGGGGTGCGCGTGTGCGCATCTTGCCGTTGCAACCGACCCGGGAATATGCACCGCATTCGCGGGCGCCATCCCATGCAAGGTAGAGGATTATGGTTGGTGCAACGAGGGTATGCCCGGCGAAAACGACGGATGTGGTCTGTGCGAGCTCGGTTGCGACCCTCTACTGTCGGATCCCGGTACCTGCCTTGAAATCGTCGGATTGCCGGATCCGTTCCCGAGTCCTGGGCCGTACACTGTTGGCGAGCACTGCATCTCATGGAAAGCAATGGACTGCGCCGGCAACGTTCAGACGTACAATCAGTGCATCACGGTGACCGACGAAGAGGCGCCGACGGTGCACTGCCTCGACGATGTGGTGGTCGACACGCAGAATGGCCGATGCGATGCAATCGTCAATCCGGGTACGCCGCCATGTGAGGATAACTGTAACGCGTGTTCCGTGGTCTGCACTCGTGACGATGGTCTCGATTGCTTCACCGACGCGTATCCTCTTGGAACGACGACGCTCACGTGGTGCGGAACGGACGACGCGGGCAACCAATCCTGCTGCGAGCAGACCGTCACGGTGAATGACGGCCAGGATCCGGTTCCGACGTGTCCAATCGACATCGTGAGGCCAGCGGACCCGGACACTTGCGAGGCCACCATCGATCCGGGTATGGCCACATGCGCGGACAATTGCTCCGACCCGTGCGTGGGCTGCAGCGTCGGTTGTTCACGCAGCGACGGGCTGGACTGCTTCACCGATCCTTATCAACCCGGAGTGACAACCCTGACCTGGACTTGCACCGACGCGGCCAGCAACTCCGGCTCCTGCGAACAGACGATCGAAGTCAACGATGAACAGTTGCCGGGTATCACCTGTTCGGTCCCGGTCACGGTCGACAGCGATGAAAACCAGTGCGAGGCCGTCGTGCACTACGATCCTCCGGTTTGCACGGACAATTGTCCGGGGGTTGTGTGCGAATGCGACCATGCGAACGGATCGCAGTTCCCGGTGGGGTTGACCGACGTCTGCTGCACTGCGATCGACGCCTCGGGAAACAGCGACGAATGCTGCTTCCCAGTGATCGTGAACGACCATGAAGCCCCGATCATCGCATGCCCGGGCGACATCGTTGGAAAGGCAGAACTCGGCCTGTGCCACGCAATTGTTGACATTCCCGACTCAATCGTGACGGACAACTGCCCCGGCACCACATGGGCATGCCAGCGGGACGACACGCAGCCCATTGATGCCCCTTATCCCGTGGGTACTACCGGGATTTGCTGCACCGCGACGGACGCTTCGGGGAACACCGACGAATGTTGCTTTACAGTCATCATCGAAGACACGGAGCAGCCGGATATCACCTGCCCCGCGGACATCGTGGTCCTCAAGGACCCGGGGTTGTGCGAGGCAGTCGTACCGTTGCCGGATCCCATCGTGTCCGACAATTGTCCGGGCGTCACCTGGGTAAGCACACGTTCTGACAGCGAACCTATGGACGCACCCTACCCGGTGGGGGCGACGAGTGTTTGCTGCGCCGCCACCGACGCAGCGGGCAACAGCAATGAGTGCTGCTTCACGGTAACGGTGATTGACGACAACGATCCGACGGTCGATTGCCCTGCCGACATCGACTGATAATCATCTAGCAAGCCTCCGAGCGGTATCCTGTTAGTTCGTTGAACGGAACAACAGGTACACGAACAAGGAGGCTTGCGATGACACTGTATGCCGGGATCGACCTTCATTCAAACAACAACGTGATAGTTGTT
>JAJDDU010000154.1 GCA_029260155.1 Phycisphaerae bacterium
CCTCCTCGAATTCACCCTCGGCGGACTCGTCGGTGTCATTCAGCAGGACAACAGCGAGGTCATCAACGAGCGAACGCGGGACTTTACCGACAACGGCAAGATCTACGAATTCGATCTGAGCGGCCAGTTCTTCAAGAAGAAGGACTTCCCCGGCCAGGTATTCGCGAAGCGACGCCGCGCGATCGAGCCACGCCGATTTCGTTCCAGCCTCGAAACTACGACGACCACGTACGGCGCCAACTGGCAGTATATTCACCCCAAAATGCCCACGAGCCTCCAGTTCAACCACACCACCGTCGATCTCAACCCGTTCGACCCCGACGAGGACGATGGCCAACAACTGAACAGCACCCTTCGATTCGAAACCGGATACCGATTTCACGAGTACAGCGGCCTGTCGTTTTCCTACGACCGCCGCTCGATCGAACAGCAGCCGTTCGAACTCGATTTCGACACCGACGAATTCACTGCCTCCCACCGTTGGGACTTCGGCCTCGACCATCGGCACCGCCTCGACTCCGAAATCAACTTGTTCGATCAACGCGGAACGTTCGACATCGAACGCAGACGCTGGCGCGAGACGCTGCGACTCAACCACTCCGACACTTTGCAGTCGTGGTATGTGGCGGAGGCGATCACGCGCGTACAGGGGAGCCTTACCGGCGTCCCGCCGATCGACGAGAGTTCGTACGCCATCTCCGGAAACCTGGAGCATCAGCTCTATGATAGCCTCGCGACCCAAGTTCTCGGCTTCTACCGCACACAGGAATTCGAGACCGGCCCACGTATCGACCGCCTCGGCGGGCAATTGAACCTCGACTATCGCAAGAAAAACCGCTGGGGCACCGTCCGCGCCGCGTACCGGATCCGCGCCCAACGCGAAGAGCGTAGCGGCGGTGAACAGGATATCGAGTTCATCGACGAGCAGCGCACATTCCGCGATCCCGAACCCATCACCCTTACCGCCGTAAACATCAACGTCGACTCGATCACCATCACGGCCGAAGATCGCATCACCCTCTACCGAGAAGGCCGCGACTACCGCGTCGAAAACTTCCCCGACCGTGTCGAAATCCGCCGCGACCCAGTCGGAGAGATCGCCGACGGCCAGACCGTCCTGATCGACTACGTTTTCACCGTGGGCGGCGCATTCGACCTCGACACACTCAACCAACAGTTCAGCTTCCAGCAGGACTTCGACTTCGGACTCACCCCCTACTACCGGTTGCAACGCCAAGATCAGACGATCTCACCGGCTGACGCCACCGGCGCCATCGCCGAAGACATCACCGCCCACGTCGTCGGGGCGGAATACGATCGCAGCCCCTTTCGACTCTCCGCCGAATACGAGGAGCACGATTCCACCATCAACCCCTTCCGCGCCGTCCGCCTGACATCAGGGTATCGCAAGGCCTTCAAATTCGGAGCGACAATCGACTTTCGCGCACGCTGGACCCGCGTCACGCACAGGGCACCCCAGCGCATCACCCGTTTCCTCACTCTCGAAGGCATGTACCGCCACCCCATCACCCGATCCCTCACCGTCGAAGGGTCCGTCATCTATCGCAACGAGAGTGACACCATCAGCCGCGACAACGAGGGCGTCGACCTCGACCTCTCTCTTGAGTGGATCATCCGCCAGACCGAGGTCCGCGTGACATACGAGTTCAACCAGTTCGACGACGACTTTGCCGATAACAATTCCTCCATATTGTTCGTTCAGGTGCGAAGGAACTTCTAATGAACAAGCCGCCTACCACAGCAGCCAAACCCACCGACAACGGGCAGTGGATGCCGCGATCGCGCGTGATCTCCGCAATCACGATCACCGCAATCACGATTCTCTCCGCCGGCTGTCGCCACAGTCCGCAACCGATCTTTCCCGACCGCCAGCCTCCCCTCGTTTGGCCAGTCGATTCCGACACCCCACGCATTCGGTTCGTCGGCATGATCCAATCCTCGAAGGATCTCAAGCCACCGCCGAAACCGTTCCAAGCACTCGGCGATCTTCTCGTCGGCGCCAAACCGCCCGACCCTCTCTACGGACCCCGCGCCATCGTCGTCACCCCCGACGGAATGCGCCTCTGGATCGCCGACCCCGGCGGCAGATGCGTCCACGTTTTCGATCTGCTAAACCGTACGTACAAGAAAATCACCCGCGTCGCAGACGACCCCTTGCTCAGCCCCGTCTCCATCACCCTCGGGACCGACGGAGTGGTCTTTGTCTGCGATTCTGAAAACATCGGTATTCACCGCTTCAACGACGCCACAGCCGAGCACATCGATTCGCTCCGCCTCCCCGAGGACCTTCGCCGCCCCGTCGCGCTGCACTACGACGCGCCGTCGCGAGAACTGTACGTCGTCGACGTCGTCGCACACGACATCAAGGTCTTGGATTCAAACGCCCGTCTCCTCCGCATCATCGGACACCGCGGCGAAAAACTCGGCGAGTTCAACTTCCCCTCGGGTGTCGCCCTCGACCGCGACCGACTCTGGGTGGCCGACTCCGGGAACCACCGTGTCCAAGCCCTCACGCTCGAAGGCCAACCCATCAGCGCCTTCGGCCACGCCGGCGACGCGCCCGGCGACCTCGCCCTGCCCAAGGGGATCGCCGCGGACCGAGATGGCAACGTCTACGTCGTCGACGCGCGATTCGAGAACGTGCAGGTGTTCGATCCCGACGGCCGACTGCTCATGGTCTTCGGCGAGGAGGGCACTGCCCCGGGCGAGTTCTGGCTGCCCGGCGGCGTCTTCATCGACACGAACAATCGCATCTGGGTATGCGATGCCTACAACCGCAGAGTCCAGGTCTTCCAACGCATCGACGCCAATCTCGAAGAACGCCAATCGGTGACACAACCATGATCAACAAACATCTCATCGTTTACTTCACCACGGTTGGGCTCATGGCCACGTCCGCGATCGCCCAACCCAGAGTCTCCGACACAGTGCACAACCTCTCCGCCGGCGGACCGGGACAGGTCCGAGCGACATCAGAAGCCCAGGTCTGCATCTTCTGTCACGCACCACACAACACCGGCGGGATGGAACCCCTCTGGAATCGCAGCCTCCCCATGGGCAGCTACACCATCTACCAGTCCTCCACCCTCGACGCCCAACCCGGGCAACCCACCGGCGCTAGCAAGCTTTGCCTCAGTTGCCACGACGGAACCATCGCCCTCGGCAGCGTTCTCAGTCGAAACGAGATCATCCAGATGGCTGGCGGAGACTACATACCAGCCGGTCTCACCAACCTCGGCACGGACCTCTCTGACGACCACCCGATAAGCTTCTTCTACTCCTCCGGTCTGGCTGCTTCGGACCCCCAACTGGCCAACCCAGCCACACTCCCCGACGACGTCGAACTCGATGCGGTTGGACAGCTCCAATGCACCGCGTGCCACGACCCGCACAAGAATACGTTCGGCGATTTCCTGGTCAGGTCCAACCAGTTCGGCCAACTCTGTACCGTCTGCCACACCATGAACGGGTGGTCCATCGCCGCGCACAAGAACTCGCCAACGTCCGTCGCAGGCGCCACCGCGGCAGATTGGCCATATCCCACTGTCACAGAAAACGCGTGCCGAAGTTGCCATCGCTCACACACCGCCGCCGGCCACGAGCGACTGCTCATCTTCGAGAACGAGGAAGACAACTGCTTCGCCTGCCACGACGGTCAGGTGGCGAGCGCCAACATCGTCGCCGAACTCGACAAGTTCAGCGCCCACGACACGCGCCGGTATCTTAACGTCCACGACTTAGCGGAATCGCACCTCGCCACCGAAGTCCACGTCGAGTGTACCGACTGCCACAACCCGCACGCAGCCTCCGCCCAACCTCCGGGCGGACCCTACATCCCCCTCGGCGCCACCCTCGCAAACGTCCGCGGGGTCACCATTTCCGGGACTGAGATTGACACCGCACAGAACGAGTACGAGGTTTGCTTCCGCTGTCACTCCGACAACCCCGTCCCCATCAATGACGCGATCACCCGCCTCTCATCCACGGCCAACCTGCGACTGAAATTCTCCCCCGGTAACGCGAGCTTCCACCCGGTGGTGACTTCCTCACCCAGTCCCGACACCGTCAGCCTCAATCCCGGCATGCCGTCCGGGTCGCTTATTCGGTGTACCGACTGTCACAACAACGACAGCGGCGGCGGACCTCGCGGACCGCACGGCTCGAATTACAACTACTTGTTGGAGCGTCACTACAATGTCGACGATGACACGCCCGAGTCCGCCTTCGAATACGCCATGTGTTACAAGTGTCATCAGCGAAGCAGCATTCTCAACGACGACAGCTTCGACGAGCACGACAAGCACATCCGCGGCGAGAACGCCCCCTGCTCCGCATGCCACGACCCCCACGGCGTCAGCGCCGCCTTCCCCACTGCTTCCGACCATACCCACCTCATCAATTTCGACACGAACATCGTCTTCCCAGAGCCCCAGACCGGCCTCCTCGAATTCCGCGATCAGGGAACCCACCGAGGCACTTGCACACTTCTCTGCCACGGCGAAGCCCACCGCGACGAAAACTACTGACCCGCCACACCATCCCCATAACCGAGGGACGCATCCCCTCTCCACTTGGGTCGCATGCCCACGCTCGCGTACGCACGGTCCGACAGTTCCCGAACTCATGGCCACGCAACCGTGGCCATGCCGCACGACGTTTGACGAAGAACGTCAGTGCAGTACTGTCAGCCCCGCGTCATGGCAAGAACACGCAACACACGTTGTCGGCCACACTGCCGGAACGGGATGGAGTCGCTGTTCCCGAGACGTCGAAACACGGGGTGTGCAATGGTCATCGCGAAAACAGTAGCACCGGTGGTTCGACGTATCGAGGCAAGTGCGACAACAGCTGTACCCATTGCCATCTGGGTGATATTAGGGCCGTTCCTGATCGGAACGTTTTTCCCAGCAGCAGAGGAAGTGGTGAGAGGCTGGGGGATGTCACCATTCGTTGCGGTTGCATTGATCTCAAGCGCCTCGGTACTATGGCTGGTGATTGACGGCGGGCTAGCGCGCGCCACATATGGGATGCGTAAGCGAAGGCTGGTATTCGCGCGCAGTGATGGACAAAACACCACATTTGCGTTCTGCAGTCTGCGTATCCTCACGGGCGTCTTGCTGCTGCCTCTGATTCCAGTGTCAATCGTGCTGGTGGCCCGCGATGCACAGCGCAGGTCAATCCCAGACCGCCTGTGCGGAACGGTAGTGCGCGTGGAGGCGACTGAACCTGCCGACTGCTGCGCCAAGTGTGGCTACTGCCTCTGCGGCCTTAAAAAACAGCGGTGCCCTGAGTGCGGCACTGCGTTCAGCGTTGATCGGCGCGATGCAAGGCAAGGCAACTGAGTCCTCTTCCGGGCTCGTTTGGATCGCGTAGCTTGGCGGCCTGTGAGTCGAGACATCGGGCAGGAGCGTAAACGTGTCCATGGGCGCGGTTGTATCAAGGTTTAGACGGAATAGTGCGGGGTTCTTCAGGTCCCACAGGTGTTTGATCCCGATGTTCCTGGGGGCTCTGCTCTGCGACGCGCTGAGCACGACGTACTTCATGTGGGGTGCAGACGCATCTGAGGAACTCCACCCCGTTGTGGGCGTCGCCGCGAAGATCCTTGGCCCGGTAGTTGGCCCGCTAGTCGGGTTCGCCGGGAAAGCTGCGGG
>JAJDDU010000155.1 GCA_029260155.1 Phycisphaerae bacterium
CCCCCCCGATCGATGCCGCGTAAGCGATGCCGAGCATCAGGCAAACCGCAAAGTTGGAGGAATGAGCCGCAACCGCACCGCCAAGCGACTCAGTTTGGCCGAGCTGGCGCCGGACGAGCTCGATCACGCTCACGCCGATCGGCAACATCATCACCACGGTAGCCGTGTTGGATACCCACATGCTCAGAAAGGCGCTCGCAACCATGAAGCCAGCCACCAACACCGGCGGCCGTGTCCCCACAAGCAAGACAGTGTGCAGTGCGATGCGGCGGTGTAATCCCGAATGCTGCATCGCCATCGCGATCAAGAAGCCCCCCATGAACAGGAAAATAAGTTCGTGTGCGTACGGTGCGGCAGCCGCCCTGATGGTGATTGCCCCTCCGCTCAGCAGTGGAGACAAGAGCAAGGGAAGCAGGGCGGTCGCCGGAATGGGAATCGCCTCGGTGACCCAGAGCGTAGCCATCAACACGCCGCCAGCCGCGACAACACGGCCGACACGGCTGAGCCCGGCGATCACTTCCCCCGTGTCGTCCAGCGTCTCCACGGGAATCAGCAGATACACCGCGCACGCCAACACAGGCCCAACCGCCAAGCCAATGAGTCGTTGTGCGGGCGCCGGATCGGTTGCCATCGTGCCTCGTCCCTTGTCCTCAGGCCGCCCCAGTTTATAGCACGGGTTCGCCATGCGCGCAACCGCCCCATCCCGCGCGGGATTCGGCGTCGTCACGGTTGACGGGGGCATATGTGGGCGGCTATCGTGTTGTGACCACGTTGGCGGCGTAGCTCAGTTGGTTAGAGCGGCGGATTCATAAACCGCAGGTCACTGGTTCAAATCCAGTCGCCGCTATTTCGGTAACTCGCTTCAAGATAGTCGGTTACGACCGCCATGTTTTTCATTTCACAGGCTCCCGAAGAAGGGCTGGGCGTGCCTGGAAATCCGTTCGGGGGACGGTCGGTTCGGGTGATATTCCGCATCATCGTTGTGACCGAGGCGTGGGTTGGCTGACGACGCGTTGCTCATGGCGAAATTGTCACCCCGCATTCGGGACAAACGCCGGAGAGGTTGCCCTTGATGGCGTATCCGCATCTCCGACAGTGTCCGGATGGGTACGGGCGGTCGGCCCATAGCAGGTACCCTGCCAGACCAGCAGTTCCCGCTGCCGCTACTACGAAGATGACCCAAAGGTGTTTCCACCATGACACGTCGACGAACGACGGACCTTGTGCCGTGGAGATGTACCAGATTCGCACCGACGATTTGACGAGGGAGACCGACAAGCACGTGGTAATTCCAGCCCACTTGAGCTGGTGTAGTATTTGGTTGTATGCCCGGTTCGTGTCGCGGTCTACCCTCGTGAGTTTTTTGACCGACACGGCGATCGCTGCGAGCGACGCGAGGGTCGCGAAGTAGCTGGGAATCAACATCGGATCGAGTAAGCCGCGTGCAAACATCGGAAACGCTCGTCGACGACCGCAAAAACACCTCTGCCGCTGGAGCGGAATACTCGGTCATTGTGTCATGGCCCTCCAGGGAACGCAACGTAAGCCTTGATTCTCGGTTAGTCGCCCGTCGTTCATCGCTGTCGCCCTCGTCAGGGTCGCGGGCAGCGTCGGAGCAGGTTGGTCCATAGGTGCTGCGACATCGACACGGAAGAAGTGATGCCCGGGCTTGGCTTCGTGGCGATGCGAGCAGGTCGGTCGAAGGGCGTTAGGCGTGTAGCACCGTGAGCTGAGTTGTCACTACGGCCACCGCAAGGAGAGACATGACGATGACCATTCGCCATGACACCTCGTGTAGGCGTCTCGGCTCAAGCCGGTGGCCCACCAGCGAAACGAGCCAGCCCAGGAGCAGAGAGGCCATGCAACCGGCACCGACAAACGTACCCCACAAACCGAGTTCGTGCCTGTTCCAAATGAGTGTATAGCCGAGCAACATGAACAAGTACAAGACTATGGGAATCGAAATCAGGCAGGCGGCCGTGAATCGCGTGTATCGACTCAGTTTCAGCGTCGCCGCAGTGACGATCGCGAGACCGGTACCGAAAACACAGCTCGTCAGACCCGCGAGCAGAATGATGAGCCTACTTACCCCATTCGATTCCAGATCAGCCGGGTCACCGAAGTTCAGGAAAACGCCGACCACGTAGTAGATTCCATTCACCAGGAATGCGAGCGAAGCCCAGAGCAAGATAGGAAACAGCAAGGCTGAACGACGGGCGAAGCACAACATGCTCGCGACAAGTGCAGTGGCGTTCGAGAACAGCATGCCGCCCCATGTCACGAGCTGAGGGCAAGCTGGGGCGGTCACCATAGCGTAAGATATGCCGAAGGGATGGGATCTGATGCCAGACGCCTTGCCCCCACAGCACAGACCGATGAGTACGTGACCACACTCGTGAATGATGTGATGGAGGTTGTACCCCACCACGAACGAAGCGAGAATGAAGGATGCGAGCTTGAGCAACTCGGAGCGACGTGGTGTGACCATTCGGGAGTCTCCGGTAGCACTCGGTTGGGCACTTCGGTACGGACCTCACTGCCTTCGCTACGAGCCGGCGAACTGGACATCCTGGACCTTGCCATCCTGGAAGTGGATAGACAGGAATCTCGATGCCCCCGCAAGGCGTTTCTTGATCTCGCCGTTCTTGTCATGGTACCGCTTGCAATACCAGACGAGGGGACCAGTTGATGTCTCGCGATCCGGGTCGCCAAGAAGTGCATACAGATCATTACGGTGCGTTCCTTCAAGCGAGTGCGAAGCGATCAGATCTCGCACCATCGACAGGCGATCCGCAGGTGTCCCATTCCGCCAGGTCTCGTCCTCGAACTTGGAACTGCTAGTGGTGCCCCCCATGGACGACAACCCCCGTGATTGAACATATCCATCGCGGGTGAATCGGAAGATAAGGCACGGACGAGAACGCCCTTCAAGACGGAAGTAGTACATAGCCTTTCCGTGCGACTCTCCATCGGGGTCCCCCAGCAAGTTGTAGACTTCTTGTTCAGTTAGGCCCACCAGCATCTCACTCCTCGCCAGCTCGGCCAGTAGGCGATCACGCATCCGCGGTGTGGCATCCGTCCATTTTTCTCTCGTGAATGGCTCGCGGAAAGGCTGCCAGACGGCGAATACTCCGACCGCAACCAGGAGGACTACCACAGCAATGGCCTTGACGTTCTTCATTCCGTGTTGTCGCCCACGAGGGATATCCCGCGGCATTCCGGATACCGCGAACAGCCCCAAAACTCCTCACCTGCATGCTCCCCGCGGCGTGCCGTGCGTCGAATCATCGGTGAGCCACACGTAGGGCATGACGGAGTTAAATCGCCATCCGATCTGACAGTCTCGCCCTCCTTAGCAACTCGCACAAGATCCCACACCGCCTCACCGCCCAGCAATTCCATTGGCTTCCCCTCAGCAAACCGAACCGCGTCCCGCGACTACCGACCGCGTCCGTCGAATACACCTAACGTTTCTGTTGGTCCGGGGAGAAGCTGAAACGGCGGAGGGTTTGCCTGGACCCGACGAGAATCGTGGGGTGGTCGGTACTGTGTTTCGCTTGCATGATCGCGAGCAGCTCAACCGACTCGCCGACCCGACGTTGGCAGAGGAGGTTGCCGCCTGTGTCAAAGACAAAGACGTAGCCCTGCATATCACGCTGTCGCCATCGATTCTCACCAAGTTGCTCCTGTTTGAACGTCGTTAGGCCCACAAGCAGCTCGTAGTCACCGTCAACCCACAGCGCTCACCAGAACCACAAACGTCAGCCCTCGACCCCTAGTTCCCTCGATCCCTCTTGTCTCCAGTCCCCCCCAAACTCCGCGTTCTCCGCGCCCTCTGCGATTCAACCCCCGTACCCCCAGAGCCCCAGTCTTCCACTTCCCTACTCTCGACTTTCTGCTTTCCGCTTTCGACTTTCGACTTTCCGCTGTCGACTTTCAACTTTCCCCCCAATCCCCCCTCACCGCCCCGTACACCCGCGCACGCTCCCCCCAAGAAAATCAACAGATCACCCCTGTAGTTATTAGGTTGCGGAGACGCTGCGCGCAAACAGCACAGCCCGCCAAACACACGAAACGGAGCCATCGCCATGTCAAAAGTAGTTTCCCAAGCACAGAAAATCGCCAACCAATCAAACGCCAAAAGATCCACCGGCCCCAAGACCCAACGCGGCAAACACCGATCCAGCCGAAACGCCATCAAGCACGGCCTCCTCGCCCGCGAGACCCTCATCCTCGAAGGCGCCGCCGCCGAATCCGCCCAAGACTTCGACGCGCTCCTCACCCAACTCCACGACGACTTCAACCCCGCCACCGCCATCGAGCAGATGCTCGTCGAGCGCCTCGCCGCAAGCCTCTGGAGACTCCGACGCGCCCACCGCTACGAAGCCGGCTCCATACAACAAGCCGCCCAAGACACCCCCGAACCCCCGCCCGGCACCGACACCACCGAATCCATCACCAAGCAAATCGAAGAAACCCAATCCGAACTGTCAGCCGACCGCGACGACCTCGCGTGGGCCAAAGAACACGAAGACCTAACCACACAAGACGCCTACCAATCCATCCCCTACGCATGGGCACGAATCGAGCGCATCCACGACGTCAAGCTCAACGCCGGCTACACCACCGAAAACAAGCACGCCGAATTCAAAGCCACCCTCGATCACCTCGACCTCACAGGCCCCCGCCTCCGCACCGCCGTCCTCGGCGCCCTCACCGACCAAGTCACCGACCGCCGCAACGACCTCACCAAGCTCGCCGCCAAACGCGAAGACGCCAAGCTCAACGACCGCCTCCGCCGCGAACGCCACGTCCTTCTCTCATCCATCCCACCCGACGAAGCCCTCGACAAACTCGTCCGCTACGAAAACATGCTCGACCGCGAGTTCCACCGCGCCCTAACCGCCCTCCACCGCGCCCAACGCGCCCCCAAAGCCACGACTCCCCCACCCTCAACCCCCGCAAC
>JAJDDU010000156.1 GCA_029260155.1 Phycisphaerae bacterium
GCGATGGGAACCGCCCGTCCGACCCATTCGTCGTCTCCGAAGACAAGCATCGGCACCGCAGCCCAGACGGCAAGCAGCGGTGGGTGGTTTAGGTACAGCTGCGGTTCCGGTGGGGGTTGTGCGGTTTCACCCCACGTGCAAAACAGCTTCGTGTATCCTAGGCCGTAATGAATGTGATTACGCGCGAAATGCGCGTAAAGGGCGCTGTTCCAGTGATAATTATCCGATACACTGCGCGCCAGAAGCATCAGTCCGACTCCCAGGACAACGGCACGTAACAACCGCATGTTGTTGGCAGCCAGAGGAGTGGTCGCAGCCGGGCAGGTTGGCGTTTCTACATTCATTGCGCAAAAGCGTAGAGGACGCAGGTAGGGGTCTGCCGATACGAGGCATTCCTACATTGGAATGGGCTAGGCCTGACGGTCCATAGGTGTCTGGACAGGTCTTCCCCTTTGCCATCGTCAAGGTCGCAAGCCTACCGGTCTCTGCCCCGGCGTCAAGACTGGGCGGCATGCTCGTGTTTTCAATAACTACGTGATCGTCTTGACCGAACCACATCTGCGCGCGATTCAGGCCTCATGCTAATACGCGGGCAGACAGATGGTCCGGACATTCACGTCGTCACCGGAGCTTTCGGGTATTCGGGCAAGTACATTGCCCATAGGCTCCTGCAAGCCGGGCTCACGGTCCGCACGCTCACGAATTCGCCGGAGCGGCGGAATCCGTTCGGCGGGTGCGTTCGGGCATTGCCCTTGTGTTTTGATGACCACAACGCGTTGGTGGAGTCGCTGCGCGGCGTGTCCGTTCTGTACAACACGTACTGGGTTCGTTTCAATCACGCCACCTTCAAGCACGCGACGGCCGTTGCGAACACGCTCAAGCTATTCAGCGCGGCGCGTGAAGCGGGGGTCGGGCGCGTCATTCATGTCAGCATCACCAATCCGTCGGAGGATTCTCCACTTGAGTACTTCAGCGGAAAGGCTGTGCTTGAACGGGCGTTGATCGAATCGGGGCTTTCCCATGCCATCCTGCGTCCAACCGTGCTGTTCGGCTGCGAGGACATTTTGATCAACAACATCGCGTGGATGCTACGCACGTTTCCGCTGTTCGGCGTGTTCGGAGACGGAACGTATCGTTTGCAACCGATTTACGTTGACGATCTTGCGGCACTCGCTGTAGCAATGGCCGCCGAGCGCGAAAACCGCATCGTCGATGCCATTGGTCCTGAGACATTCACCTATCGCGAATTGGTTGAGCAGATCGGCCGCACCATCGGCGTGACGCGACCGATCGTCTCGGTGTCACCGCGGTTGGGTTGCGCGATCGGCAGCGTGCTTGGCGCATTCGTTGGGGACGTCGTAATCACGCGCGAAGAAATCGAAGGGCTGATGGCTGATTTGCTGTGGACACGCTCGCCGCCCGCGGGCCACACGAAGTTCACTGAATGGGCGAACCAGCATCCGGGCACGCTCGGGCTACGCTACTCAAGCGAGATCGCCCGACGACGGAATCGCACCGTAGCGTATGACCGATGATGATCGTACATCGGTCGGCTGCGTCGGTCGCTATTTGACGAACCGGCGGGCGAAGTACTTGGCGGTGAGTGGTTCGCCTGTCGCGCGCTTGGTCAGTTCGTTCCAGGAGTACAAGTTCCCAGGGCCGAAAACCTTGTCCCGCAAGTACACGCCCGCGGCGCGTTGACCATAGAAGCTGGTTTCGGCAGGGTCTGTGTTCAGTACGGTTCGGGCGATGTAGTCGTGAACCTGTGCGGCGAAGAGGTCGCCCATGAGATAACTGTGATAATAGACCGGGTAGGTCAGGATGTGTACTTTGGCTGCATAGTCCGGTCGATTCACGGTTTCCGGCGGATCGAGCAACTGGAAGCGTTTCTTCAGGCCCCACCACAGTTTGCCAAGATCCTGGTCCGGGTTCGTGTACATTCCGTGCTCGAAATGGACCACCACTTGTGTCCACCGGCTGAAGAGCACCTTCTCTGCGCGCAATGCAGCCGCGGCGGCGTGCACCATTTCGTCCGCTTGCGACGCGTCCAGCTCTCGCACATTGATCAGCCAGTCTTTGTTCTTCACCATCGCGCCGAACATCATGGCAATGCCTTCGGTCGTGATCGAGTGCGATGCAGTGCGAAGCAGAAACGGCACATCGCGGCGGATGTATTTGTCGTAGACGGCGTGACCAATCTCGTGGAGCAATGTGTCAGCCCAATAGAGATTGGGTTTGACGTTGCACAGAACGCGAATGTCGCCTTCGCGATCCATATCATTGCAGAACGCATGCGGCGACTTGCCTGGTCGCTCATATAGATCACTTCGAGCGACAATGCCGTCACAGGGCAATCCGAAACCTGCGTAGTACTTCTTCGTCAGCGCGATGAGATCGGCCCCTTCGAAGAACTGATCCAGATTCACGCCCTGCGTGTCTGGCGCGTCCTGGAAGAACAGGTCACCGAAGTGCCACGGATGCAAGTCTGAGGCGGGAATACTGAATCGCTTTGCCTGGGCGGCATCGATGTCGCGTTTGAGGCGGCTGAAGGGCTCACGCGTAAGTTCGTCGAGTTCCGCAAAGAGTGCGAAAAACGCAGCCTCGTCGATCTCCTGAAGATCGAGACGCATCGCGTGGTAGTTTTTGTAGCCGAGCTCTCGCGCCATCTTGTTGCGAAGTTCGACGAGCTTCCTCAGACGGGATTCGACTTTGGTGCCCACCTGCATGTAGCCCTTCCACGCCGCTTCCGCTTCGGTCGACATGCCGGTCTTGCTCAGCACTTCGCGCACCTCGTTTTCGGTGAGCGATTTGTCCCCGACCTTGCTGCGGTGCGTGTTGAAGGTCTGCTCGACGTCGTTTGCGATATCCACGATCTGCTTCTGCAAGTCCGGGTCGGCTTGTCCTGGTTTGAACGTCGTGTACATCACCTCCAGCTCCCGCCGGAGCGCGGGTTCTGAGATTCTGTCAGCATCCTTGAATGACTTTAGTTGCGCGAAGACGCCGTGATCGGCATGCAAGGTCACCAGGGCATTGTCGGCTGCCTTCTTGCGGTCGAACGCGGCATCGGAACCCGTCGTGTTTGCCTCCCACCAAGCTGTCTGCGCCTCAAGCCACAACGGTTTGTACTTGACGAGGTAGGCGTCCCGAATGGCGGAGAAAGCGGCGTCGGCATCGTTGGAAACGCCCCTTGCCGTATTCGACACGACTGGTGCGACGAAAAACAGTGTGGCGATTGCTACGCTGCGCATTGGAATGCTCCCTGAAAAGCCCACTCGATACGCACGCATCCTAGCCTATCGACCCTCAACTGACAACGTGCCATGCCAGGCTCAAACGCGCAAGCAGGATTTGGAGCATTCCAAGCAACACGCACAGTGCGACGAATACCGGATTCGAGCGGCGAAAGCGCCGCACTAGCACCCTGTGAAGCGGTATACAGGGAAGCAAGAAACGCATGTGGCAAATGTAAGGCATCTGCAAGAGCGCGAAGAGGTAGAATGCCGAGACCCATCCGCCGAC
>JAJDDU010000157.1 GCA_029260155.1 Phycisphaerae bacterium
TTGCGACACGTTCACCGACTGTGCCGATCCGGATTGCAGTACCGATCAAGCGTGTCCCGTCTGCGGCAACTCCGTCATTCAGAATGGCGAAGAATGCGACGACGGCAACACCGTAGCTGGAGACGGCTGCGACGAGAACTGCCTAGCCGAGATATGCGGCGACGGAGTTCTCCAGGCGGGCGAAGTATGCGACGACGGCAACACCGTGCCTGGAGACGGCTGTAACGAGAACTGCCTGGACGAGTACTGCGGTGACGGCGCGTGTGATCCGGGCGAGGATTCGTGCAACTGTCCGGCGGATTGCCACGTACCGGACGCCAGCGAGCAGGTCGGAGTGAGCTGCACTGACGGTTTGGATAACGACTGCGACGGTCCAGTTGACTGCGCGGATGCGGATTGCCTGTCCGATCCGGCGTGTGTCGTCAGCCCCAGGCTTTTCATGGCTCCGGTTGGCGCACAGGGCATCGCGGCCACGACCGGGAACACGACCGTGACACTGCGGCCCGGCGCGACCATGAGGATCACCGTCTGGATCGAAGACATCCTTCAGAGTGAAGAGCTCAACGGATACCAAGCCGTACTGCCCTGGGACGCGGTGCCGAATGCCGGCGCTACCGGGCTCGTTTCATATGTCGACAACAGCGCCGGGGATCCGGGCGACTCGGTGTTTATCGATGAGACTCATGTCGACTGGGTATTTGGCGGCCAAACGGCAAACCTGCCTACCTACGTTGAGGAGCTGGCGATCGGTTTCGGCTTCCAAAGTGCCCTCTCGGATCTCTTCATTGGCGCGAGCATCTCAGGGTTCGCTTATCTGGGCGAGTTCGAGATCGAGGCGTCCCCTGACGCCGAGGGTGAGCATGAGCTGTCCTTCACTCCCTCCGGGTCTGCGCCACAGGGTGGAACGGTTCTGTGGCTTCCCGGGGCCGTCGGGCCGTTTACGATCGACGAAACGCAGAGTCTCACGATCATCGTCATACCTGGGGAGTGCGACGACGGTACGTGTGATCTGGGCGAGGATTCATGCACGTGCCCAGAGGATTGCGGTCCACCGCCAGGTGCCGAAGTGCCCGACTCGACGTGTAACGATGGGCAGGACAACGATTGCGACACGTTCACCGACTGTGCCGATCCGGATTGCACCACCGATCAAGCGTGTCCCGTTTGCGGCAACTCCGTCATCCAGAACGGCGAAGACTGCGACGACGGCAACACCGCAGCTGGAGACGGCTGCGACGAGAACTGTCTGGACGAAGTATGCGGCAACGGAATACTCCAGACGGGCGAGGAGTGTGACGACGGCAACACCGTGCCTGACGACGGCTGTGACGCGAACTGCAGGGACGAGTACTGCGGTGATGGCGTGCCCCAGACCGGCGAGGAGTGCGATGACGGCAACACGGCGCCGGGCGATGGTTGCGGCTCAGATTGTGTGGAGGAAGGGGCGTGTTGCGGTTTCGGCGGCATGTGCAATCTGATGACTGAGGAATCGTGCGGGCTGGACCCACTGACCAGCTATCAGGGCGACGGCATCGCATGCGATCCAAATCCCTGTCCTTTCTGCGGCGATGGGGCGAGCGAGATTCCCGAGGAGTGCGACGACGGTAACACGACGTCGGGCGATGGTTGCAGCTCGGATTGCGTGATGGAGGGGGCGTGCTGCGCGTCCGATGGTGCGTGCAATCTGATGACCGAGGAACTGTGCGGTCTTGCCCCGCTTACCGGCTATCTGGGCGACAGCACCTTGTGCACTCCCAGCCCTTGTCCGGACTGCGGCGATGGAACAGTCGATATCCCTGAGGAGTGCGACGACGGGAATACAACGCCCGGCGACGGTTGCGACCAGAACTGCCGCGTAGAGCCACCGGACAATGACGACTGCCTGGACGCAATCGAGATCTTCGACGGGCCGACTCCTTTCGATACAACGAACGCTACAACCGATGGTGCGCCACTACCCGGTTGCTCGCCCACGGGCCCCAACCAGGACGTCTGGTTCGACTACACGAGTTCCTGCAATGGGCAGGTGAACATCAGCCTGTGCGGTTCATCGTTCAACACCATAGTGGCCGTGTATGACGGAGTAAGTTGCCCGGCGGGACCGGAGCTTGCCTGTGACGATGACTACTGCGGTTTGCAGTCCAAGACTTCTGTTCCAGTAGTTGCAGGGCAGCAGCTCAAGATTCGCGTTGGTGGGGACCAGGAATCCGAAGGTCTGGGTACGATCACGCTAACGTGCCTTGAGGACGGGGAGGGTGCCTGCTGCAACTCCATAAACGGTGCATGCTTGATCGCAGATCAGGCCACCTGTGAGTTAGACGGCGGCAGCTTCCAAGGCGCTGGTACCGACTGCAATCCGAACATGTGTCCGCCACCCCCGCCGGCCAACGATAACTGTCAGAACGGGATTCAGATCTTTGACGGGGACACGGTGTTCAGTACGATCAACGCGACGACGGACGGCCCGGAAGACCCGACGTGTGATTTCTTCGGCGACCCACAAACACACAATGATATCTGGTACGACTACAGTGCGACGTGCACGGGTGAACTCACAGTCAGCACGTGCAACATCGCCGATTACGACACCAAGATCGCCATTCATGACGGCTGCGGCTGTGATCCGCTAGGATCAATTGTGGGCTGCAACGATGACGGCGATGGGTGCTCACTGTACACAACGATCACGTTGGGATTGGTCGAGCAAGGAAACTGCTACGTCGTTCGCATCGGCGGGTTCAGTTCGACGGATGCCGGATCTGGTACGGTGAGCCTCTCCTGCGACCCTTGGCCCACGGGTGCGTGCTGCGACCGAGTCTCCGGTACTTGTCTGGACGATCTGGCCGCCTTTCAGTGCTCCGGGGACTTGCAGGTGTGGAT
>JAJDDU010000158.1 GCA_029260155.1 Phycisphaerae bacterium
CATCCCCAGCGAGTTCTTCAACTATTCTACCCACGCCTTCAGCGTGGCCGAGGCGGTCGAGATGTCGCGGGCGCTGGATACACTGCCCGCGCGTCTCGTGATTTACGGTATCGAAGGAGTGAATTTCGCCGCCGGAGGCGAGCTTTCTAGAGAGGTTTCCGCCGTTCTGGGCGACGTGGTTGATCGGGTGTCGGCCGATCTGCGAACAGAGATGGAGAATCCAGGCGTGACAGCTGAACATCCTCAGGAGGCATCCCATGCATGAGTTCTCTGATAGCCAATTCACTCAAAAAGACTGATGCGCTTGCCCTCGAGGGGCACGCCGACCGCGCTCCTCTGGCACCGCAACCGTCGACCACCCCCCAACCACTGCCAATCCTGCGCGTACAATCTGACGGGCAACGTGTCGGGGGTGTGTTCGGAATGTGGAATGGAGGTTACGCGGCATGGCACGTAGGCGACGCGATTCACTCGACCGCATGTTCCCTGAGTTGGCAGTCTTCGACAGCGTTGACGAGCGTAAGGCTGTGTATGCGGATGCGTGTCGCGAACACTGGAATCAGCGGGGATGGCGGACCCTCGGGGTCGTCATCGGGATTACCGCCCTGTGTTTTGTGTGGAGCTACGTAGTCGGCATTATCCTCGATGACATCCCAAAGGGACCGAGGCTCGCTGGTCTCCACACGCTCCTGACGCTTCCACTCTTTGGTTTGACGTTTGGCTGGTTCGCGCCACGGTTCTTACGCGACACGATGCGCCCGTTCATTCGTGCCGAAGCCGCGAAATACCGGCCGCCGGTGTGCACCGAATGCAACTACAACCTCACCGGCCTCACCGAACCCCGCTGCCCGGAATGCGGGACGGTGTTCACGCCCAAAGAGAAACGCGACGAACCCCCAGCCGATCCGCCGCAAAAGTAGCCCGTGGCCGGTGTCTATCCGAGGTCTCGAAGAATCGCCAAGTCTTGCTCGCGATGATCGCGCCGGATTTCGATTCTCCCATCGTTCCAAGCTGAACGCCAACCGACATCGACGGATTGCCACCCAAGTACTGCGGCCGGTGTCTGCCGAAGTTCGGCGGAGACCTCGGTCTGAAAACCGCTCTCATTGGACGTACGGGAGTGATTGTGGCCGTCGAGGATTATTGCAGATCAGGGGTGTAGTTATTCGGGTGAGGGAGAAGAAGGCGCGAAGAGGCACGAAGGTGGCGAATTGGGGAACGAGTTGTGAGTGATTTGGGTGATTTGGAATCGGCGGTGGTGGGGCTTGTGGCTGCGATTCAGAGCGCGGGGTCGCCGGTGTTTCGGTCGGTGGACGGGTTTTCTGATCCGGACCGCAAGCGGAGCACGGCGCATATTCGGCGTCTTGCGGCGCCGGCGGGGCTGGTTGTGTATTCGGGGCGACTGCGGGCCGACGCGGCTGACTCGGTGGTCGGGCTGGAGAAGCTGACGGTGCTGATTTCAGCGGAGAACTTGCGCGGCGGCGATGATCCGCGGGCCGGTGATGGGGTGTGGCACGGTGGGTTCGAACTGCTGGGGCTGGTGTCGAGCGCGCTGGATGGCGTGCTGGTGCAGACGGATCGGCGGCTGATCGCGATCGACGAGCAAGTGGCGTTCGCGGACGCGACGCACGTGGTATACGAGCAGCGTTACGCGGTGGACCGAGTGGCTGAGCTGGCAGCGCCGACGTTTGATGGTATGGCTCTTGCTGGCGCGAGCAGTGTCGTGAACGTGGTGGTGGGAGAGGCGACGGCGGAGACGCGGTCGTTTGCGTTTCCAGGGATTGACGGCGTTTTTCGCCACCATCTCGGGATGCGAAGCCGGGCCATCGTGTGGCGGGGGCAGCTTCGGGCGTCGAGCGATTCGGCGCTGAATACGATCGAGTCGACGATCGAGACGGCAGTGGCTGACCCCGGCGCGTTTGCGATGGTGGACTCGTGGTCGCGCAGCTTTGCGGACTGCGTATGTGATCGTTTCGTGCGGACGAAGGCGCGGCGACGGCATCCAGTCAGCGGGGACGCGCTGCAGCCGTTTGAGTTGCATTTCACGCAGTTGAATGTCTAGGCAGGGAATCACCGGTTGAAAACCGGTGCCACACTGCTGTCTGGGAGATGATCGATGAGCTGTGCGATTGGGCGATCTCGGGGGACTGAGCTTCTGGTTGCGGCGTTGGAGACTTCGCCGGCGTCGGGGGTGTTCGAGGTTGACGATCGTCTGCGCGTTGAAGAGGTGTCGCTGGGGAGCGACGCGGAGATCTCGACGGCTCGGCTGTCGGTGCGGCTTGACGCTGACTTTGATACGGCTGCGGCGCGTGGGCGCTATGCGGCTGATCTTCGTGTATTGGTCCGCACGGATGAGGCGGATGCTTCACGGAACGTGGTGCTCTTTGAAGGCTACGCTCCGCTGCAAGAGGCGCGATGGCGGGGTGGTCCGGGGCGGGGCGAGGAGTCGTTCGGATTCGTGGCGACCGGTGTGTATGAGCGACTGTCGCGCGAGCGTGACGCTTGGATCGTTGGCCGGAGAATGCGAAGTGGGGCGATTGAAGATGGCCTGCTGACGGACCTGGTTACATGGGGTGGGCGGAGCGTGTTGGTTGAGGCATTGCCGTGCGTGTTCAACCTGGGTGGTGCGGCGAATTGTTCCTCTACGCCGCTGACGGTAACGGCGCCGAACGGATCCGTGCGGTCGCTTTACTTGTTCACACACGATGATGATCCTGAAGGCGTATCGTGGACCTACTTAAATGCACTTCGTTACCTGGTGTGGTTTCACGCGCCGAGTGCGGGTCCGGTGTTTGAGGGCAATGTGTTCGACGTGACAGATGGTGCAGCTGGTTCGGCGGCTGGGTCGCCGGGCTCCTCCCGGATGTTGTCGCGGCTACTGGCTGCGCCGGAGTCGCTGAATTGCGAGGCGACGAATCTGGTTGAAGCGCTGTCGCTTCTGGCGGAGGCGGCCGGCGTGCATGTCACGGTCGATGCGGTATCTGCGGGCGGCGGCGTGCGTTCGCAGTTTCGGGTGTGGGCGGCGGGGATTGGTGTGCGTCGCGGGTTGAACCTGGCGCGCGGCGGGCAGCATGCGGATGGGACGCAGCGTTTCGATGCGTCGTCGTTGTCGGCCTCGGATGTTTTTCGGGCGAACCAGGTCAGTGCGGCGGACATTCGGTGGGATCATAAGCGGATCGTGAACACGCCGATCGTTGTTGGCGACGTCAAGGGTTATGAGATGACGTTGCCTCTGTGGCCTGGGTGGATTCCGACGTCAGGTCTGGACAACGTGGCTGCACCGGATCGCGTGGCTGCCAAGCAGGCGGCGCTGACTTCGGAGCGGGTGGCGGAGCTGGGTGATCTAGCGGAGGAGTGGCCGTGGTTTCGCAAGTACCATCGCGCGGGGTCGGAGTTTTTCGACAATCGCTTCGTGGGTAGGCGTTGGGTCGTCAACGAGGACGGGCGTTTCGACGGGGCGACCTACAATCGCAACGCGCCGTTCGACGCCTATCAGCCGTTCGATTTCTCGACCGTGACAGGGTCTGGCACTACGGTGCGGGGGGCGTGGTCGCGTCGTGTGCGGGCGCTGCTTCCGACGATCACGCATACCCAGCTCGGGGCCGGCTTTGGAGTGTTCGTGGAGTTCAGTTTCGACGGCGGCACCACGTGGTTCCGCCGGCAATCGGCAGTCAGCGTCTCGCGGAACCCGACAGCTGTTGTGTTTGAGGTGGTCAACCCGACACAGATCACGCCGGTGGGCGTGGACCCGATGGAGCAGAACATGTGGTACGCGGTCATCGATCAGACATTCCGCGTGCGGGTGACGGCGGTGATCGAGGGTGATGATCGCTTGATGGCCCGTCCGGCGCCGCGCGATGCCGGATCGCCGACTCTGCAGACGACGTCGCGTGTCGTGTACGACCCCGGTGTCTATCGGTTCGCGACACGATCGGGGACGACCGACGTGTTGGCGACCGTGAATCCGACGGCGACGGACATCGACCGCGACGATTCCGCTGCCATAGGCGCGTTCGCGGCTGTCTTGGCGTCGCGCGAAGCCGATCGCGGTGTGGGTGGTTCACCGACTTTGCCGTGGCTGGACACGCAGTTCTCCATCGGTGACGAAATCACCGGCGTGCGGGGGCGCGGCGTTTCGTTTGTGACACGGGAAGACACTGAGGCACTGGGTCCGTCGGTGGTTGGGAAGCGATTGCGATTCGATGGCGGCCGATGGGAGACGTCGTTGGTGCTGGAACAAGTCGGTGGTTGACGGGGTGTCCCCCCGCCGTTTGGACGGAGCCTTATCGTGCAGCGCGTGGAAGTGAGAGTGGATCGCCTTCGCCGGTATTCGTCGGACGCGGTGTTCGAGGTGTTCGGCGATTTGGGTACGGGGAGTGTTGATTTCGCGCACGCGCTGACCCCGCGTCCGGTGGGACTGTGGCCCGAAGCGGTGCGACAGCGCGGGCATATGCGGGATGGGCACGTGTCCGCTCGACATCTGGATGGCGTTCGACCGGACGGGCATTTGGAGAGCACGTATCTGGAGGGCGAACATCTGTACCCGGCACTTGCGGCGGTTTTCGAGACGCCGGGCTACGTCTTTGGGCGATTCTTGCATGCGGTGAAGATGTCGGACGGATCGGGTAATGAGTCCGTCGCGACGACTTCAGGGATTACCGTGAACAGTGCGCCGACTGTTCCGGAGTGTATGCGGCGGACTGCATACGATGCGGGGACGGACCGTCTGACGTTTTCATTCGTCCCCAGTCGATTCGAGCCCATCAGTGGCAAATAACCAAGACAAAGAAATGCGAGGTGAGTGATGGCAGGACCGTTGACATATCCGAACGAAGTTTATGCGTCGGATGCGACGATTGAGGCCCTGAATGGGACGGTCGACGCGCAGACGGGTCTTTCGTATGTGGCCAAGGGCGTGGGGCCGAACAGTACGCCCTCGTATGAAGTGCAGTACAATAGGCGACTGGCGCGTCAGAACTCCGTTCTCACAGCGGGGCGTCACGGAATGGTGGTCGACGAGGGGTCGTTGAAGATCGGGGTGTATCC
>JAJDDU010000159.1 GCA_029260155.1 Phycisphaerae bacterium
TCACGGCCTTGCTGCGCTGCGCTCCGCAAGACCGTGCCACCCAGCGTCACTTACGCCTCTCTTCATTGCGCTTGGCTGAGTGTTATCCGGGCAACCCGCAGCGATTGTCGAGCAGCGGCCCCGGTGTGGTTTCCGACCAAGACGTCAACGGGCGATTCGGGTCGACACCCGGTTCGTCCTGTTCCACGCAGATGACTGTCGCATTGAGTTCAAGCCATGACCTCAGCGCCGCCCACAGCGGAGCACTGCGCCAGGAGCAGCCATCGGGAGCCATATCGTCGCAGATTTGATAGTTCATTTTCTCCGGGTCCGCCCAGCCGGAGTGCGTGTCCCACTCCGGCGCGAACACCGCGTGGCCGACAGGGGCGCCCGCAGCAGCGGGACTCTCCTCCGGCACGCCGCCGGACCTGTCCGCAACGCCTCGAGCAATCGCCCGCACACGCTCGGCAAAATCGACGGGGGCATACTCAGGCGTCAGCATGTATCGCGTGTCACAGGGCACAGCGCCGTCTGGGCACTGAGACTCCTCGGAACATGCGAAGTTCTCGTCGTGCGAACCGCAGACACTCCCCGCATCCGGTAGGTAACCGAGGTCGGCGAAGGACTCGGTTATCCTCGTGTAGCTCTGGAGCGCACTCTCCCTGATCTTGAAATCGTGAAGCTGCGGTGCCACAAACACGGGTGTCGTAAGGTGGTTCATCAGAACGTGCATGCTGTCGAGACAAGCTTCCACGTTGTCTCCGTCGCCGCCGTAGAATCCGTGCGCGATCAGGCAGCTCTCATCGAGCGTACCGACGCCGACAGCCTCGTCGACGCCGGTCGGCAGTTCCGTATCGAACAAGAGCGCCCCCCACCCCCAGGAGAGCCTGAACTCCCTTCCGTCGTAGTATGTGAGTGGTGAGTACCACAGCCCGGCGGCAAGAGCGCTCAGCGGCGCCGTGATGTGGCCACCAAAACCCGCGGACGCGTAGTCGTTCCAGGCGAAGATGTCCTGCGATGGATCGTTGACGAGATTCTCCACTTCCACCGATGCCCGTACAAAGCCAGACGCCAGCCCGCGAACATCGGCGCCGGTCAGCCCGATTCCCGGCTGCCCGTCGGAAGGATCGTGCCGGATGAACTCAGCCAACCGATCGAGGTACATATACACCCCGTTCGAGCCGTTCGATTGCGTCAGGATGGCGACTTGACTGGTGGGCGTGAGCGTGTCGCTCTGGTCCCAGGTGGCCAAGTGGGCGAGCAGCGCCTGCGATTCGCGGTACCCGTGAAAATAAACCGGCCCCTCGCCCTTGGGCGTGCCGTCGTCGGCGAAGAACTGCTGAAGCGGAATCGTGCTGGAACCCTGGTTGCGGTCGCCGACGCACTTGTCGATGACCACGCGGTGGTAGTCCGCAAGATCGGACGTCTCGGCTGCAAAAATGCCCTGGAACCCCTTCGTGGAGCCGTTTCTGGACCAAGCGGCAGAGAAGTGGTCCCGCTCCGCATCCACCCAGCAATCCGAAGCTTCGCCAGCCGAACACGAGGTACCACCACCTTGGATCTTGATGATCCAACGATCGACCGTGCCGGGATAGTAGTAAAACACCGGACGCGTGCCGTCCGTACACTGGATGATGGGTTGGCCATCCGGCCAAACGGTCGTTCCCTTAGGCGGCGTTGAACCGTCCGTGCACATCGGAATGAAATGCCGCACGTATGGGTTGTCCGTCGGCTCGATAGGATACTGTTCCCGCGCCAGCAAGTTGCACGCGTCGTTGGGCTCCCACAGAAAGTCATTCCACTCCGCCAGTGTGTTCAAAGTCCCCGCCCGATCGCGCCGCCCATCGGCGTTCGCGTCGCAAGCGTCAATCCAAAGACCCTGGAAAACGTCGCAAGGCGTTTCGGGTGGACCAGCCTGAGTCTGGCAACAAAGGTCACCTACATGACACACACCGTCCCCGCCGTCGCCGGTTGCACAACGCTCGTGGTAATCAGCGAGCTGCAAGACGAACAGATTGCTCGGCGGAGGACCGGAAGTATCCTGCGCAGTGCCGAACGCGACCTGCAACGCACCGAAATCCGCGAGATTCACGCACTGATCCCCGTTGAGATCATAGCACTGACACTCGCTCGAATCGCCGCAGTCCGCACCCTCAGCAGCCGCCACGAAGCCCGCAAAATCCGTGAGATCCACGACACCGTTGTTGTCGCAGTCCCCAGGGATGGACTCAACGACCCCGCCCGCATCCGATCGAGCCGTCCACGCGAGAGCAACCGCAAAACACAACACCACCCACCGACAATGTCCCCGACCCGCAGTCATACACATGTCCAGCCTCGTTCCCATGAGTCATATTCTCCAAATGATCACCACACTTTGCCCCAACTATAGGCCACCCCCAAGATGCCCGATATCAGACGCGAATTCGCCCGATCGACGTCGCTTCCCTCAATACCGCGAAAAAGGGACCGGGTAGGGACAATTGACATGCGGATTCGTTCGCCCAGTGGTCCGCAAATGGGAGTTCGCTTCGGTTCATCAAGCGATTTCGGCTTCAGACCGCTATAATCGCGCAGTGAGCACCGATTGACCTCGGGTACGTACCCACGGCGTAGCAATGGATCAGAGCAACTCAGAAAACGTAACGCGATGCCTCAAGCGTCTCGGTGAAGGCCGTTCTTCGGCCGTCGAAGAGTTGATGCCGCTTGTCTACGAGGAGCTTCGCAGCCTAGCCGCCGCACGCCTTGCGGCCGAGCGACCGGACCACACGCTGCAGCCCACCGCGCTCGTCCACGAGGCCTACGTGAAACTAGTCGGCCAGCAAGACGCGAACTGGAAAGGACGCGCTCACTTCTTCGCCGTCGCGGCGCAGGCAATACGACGAATCCTCATCGATCACGCACGGAAGCACGGTGCGATCAAACGCGGCGCGGGGCAGCGCGTCACGCTATCGGGCATCGACGAACTGCCCGAGGGAACCGAGGTCGACGTCGTCGCCCTCGATGACGCTCTGATTCGACTGGCCGAAAACAGCGAACGCCAGGCAAAAGTCGTTGAGCTTCGGTTCTTCGGCGGCCTCAGTGTCGAGCAAGCCGCTCAGGTGCTGGGCGTTTCGCCCGGAACCGTCAAGGGAGACTGGCGATTCGCCCGTGCATGGCTGGCCCAACAGTTAGACGAGACCGCGTCATGACACCTGATCGCCACGCCAGACTCGCCGAGCTATTCCTCGCCGCCGTCGACTTGCCCCCCGCCAAGCGAGAAACATTCCTGTCTGAACAGTGCCAAGACGATTCTGAAATGCACACCGAAGTGCTGAAGTTGCTTGAGTCCGACAAGAACCGCGCCATTCTGGATACGCCCGCGCTAGGCCATGAAGCAGCCGATGTCATTGAACACGCCGCCTCGACCATCGAATCAGCCCCGTCGCAGATCGGACAGTACAAAGTGCTCGACGTCATCGGGCGAGGCGGCATGGGCACCGTCTACAGAGCTCGACAGTCCAATCCAGACCGCGTCGTAGCACTCAAACTCATCCGCCAGGATCTGATGTCCGACGCGATGGTCCAACGATTTCGTTTTGAGGGCGAAGTCTTGGGGCGCCTGCAAGATCCTGGTATCGCGCAAATCTTCGAAGCGGGTGACGCCGCCGGCGAGCGAGGCCGACAGCCGTTTCTCGCCATGGAATTGGTCGATGGCCTGCCCCTTCTGGAGTACGCGCGATGTCAGCGCCTGAGCATCCGTCATCGAATGGACCTGTTGTCGCGAATCTGCAAAGCCGTACACCACGCACACCAAAACGGGGTGATCCACCGCGATTTGAAGCCCGGAAACATCCTCGTCAACGAAAACGCTCAGCCAAAGATTCTCGACTTCGGCGTGGCCCAAGCAACCGACTCGGACGGTCGAATGACCATGCTGCTCACCGCCGCCGGGCAGCTCGTGGGCACGCTCGCTTACATGAGCCCAGAGCAGGTTGCGGGCAGTCCCGGGCGCGTCGATGCACGCTCCGACATCTACACACTGGGCGTCGTCGGACATGAATTGCTGGCCGGCGAGTTGCCCTACGAAATCGCGGGGAAGTCAATCCCCGAGGCGGCGCGCGTCATTCAGGATGCAGAGCCGATCTGGCCGCACGCGTCGGGCATCGAGTCGCGAGACGACGTACGTATCATCATCGGCAAGGCTCTGGAGAAAGACGAGACGCGCCGATATCACTCCGCCGCAGCCATGGCGGATGATATCGACCGCTACCTGCGCGATGAACCGATTCTCGCCCGCCCAACAAGCGCCGTCTATCAACTTCGCAAATTCACGCGCCGACACAAGGGGCTCGTCGGCGGAGCCGCCGTCGCCGTCTTGCTGCTTCTGCTGGGAATCGCCGGAACAAGCGTTGGCTTGGTGCGGGCGCAGAATGAGGCGATCAAATCCAATGCGGTCAACGAATTCTTCACCGATGTACTCTCCTCCGCAGACCCATTCAGCGCCAGTGGTGGGCGAGAGACGACCCTCGCCGAAATCCTGGATCGAGCAGCAAATCAAATCGACGGCGTATTCCCGGATCAGCCGCATGTCGAAGCCGCCGTTCGCATGACGCTCGGAAAGACATACAGCAGTCTTGCCCGCTACGACGAGGCCGCGGGGCAAATACAATCGGCACTGGCAATAAACCGCTCGTTCTACGGCGAGCAACATCAACTGGTCGCAGAGGGGCTTAGGATGCTCGCGACCAACACCGTTCACCACACGGCCGCATACGAAACCGCGGAGAACCTGCTGCGACAAGCGCTCGCGATTCAAACGAATCTGACGGGCCCCGACGATCCGAAAGCTGTCGAGATTCTCAGAGACCTTGCCTGGACCTTGAAGGAAGCCAAGGAGTACGAGCGCGCCGCAGAGCTGTACACGCAGGCGTTACGGATTCGCCGCGAGGTAACCCGCGACGACAACGAAATGACGGCAGGTATCCTCAATGATCTCGGTGGCATCGCCAGGACCCAGGGGAAACTCGCAGAGGCCGAACGCCTCTACACTGAGTCGGTTACGCTGTTTCGACGCCTCGTCGATGAGTCCCACCCATACATCGGAATCGTCGAGAGCAATCTCGCCGTCGTCCTGAACGCCAAGGGCGATTACGCAGGCGCGGCGATGCGCTACCGGGCGGCCATCAAAGCGCTTTCCAAAGCGATCGGCGAGAACCACCCGCGAGTCGGGCGGGTTGTGAACAACCTAGCCTCGCTCCTTCACGATCAGAACAAACTCGTTGAGGCGGATGTCGAATATCGCCGTGCGCTGGAAATCTTCCGAGTCTCCGTCGGGGAAGATCATGCGGACTTCGCGAGCACCCTCAACAATCACGCAATGCTGCTCTGGCCGCTCGGGAAGTTTGAAGAATGTGCTTCGGCATACAAACGCTTTGCCGAATACTTAACAAAACAACACGGCAAAGACTACTGGCACGTCCACTTGACCAACTTCTATCTTGGCGAAACGCTCAACAAACTGAACCGCACCGACGACGCCAAACGCCTCCTTGTCGAGTCGCACGCCGGATTGGTCAAACAAGTCGGAACAGAAGACAAACGAGCACAATACGCCACGCAACAACTGATCGACTTCTTAAACGAACACGGCGATTCAGAACTGGCCGCGCAATATGAGGCCTC
>JAJDDU010000160.1 GCA_029260155.1 Phycisphaerae bacterium
ACCTCCGTTCCACACGCGCGAAGACACAAACACGAAACAAGTAACAGGTCAACGAAAATGCCGACTCAAAGATCTGAACAACCCGGGACCAGTCGTGAAAGCGCGAATATCAACGATTCTGCCGCGGGCGTAACGACACCCATCTTGTCGACTGGTGAACAATCGGGTGTCTACGACGAATCGGCGATCACTGTTCTTGAAGGGCTCTCTGCCGTACGCCACAGACCGGCAATGTACATAGGCGGAACTGGTGCGAGCGGCCTGCATCACCTTGTGTACGAGGTTGTGGACAACGCCATCGATGAAGTCATGGCGGGCTATGGCAGCAACATCCTCGTTCGGCTCAACGCTGACGGAAGTTGCACTGTTGTTGATGACGGGCGTGGCATTCCGGTCGGCAAGAAGGAGAGTGAAAACCCCCAACTCGACGGAAAGCGTGCGTTGGAAATAGTCATGACCGTACTCCATGCTGGAGGTAAGTTTGACCGCGGCAGCTACAAGGTCTCCGGCGGATTGCATGGCGTTGGTGTAAGCGTTGTGAACGCACTCAGCGAATGGTGCCGCGTGGAGGTTTCCCGCGAAGGCAAGATTCACTCGATGAGCTTCGAGCGCGGAGACGTCGCGCAGGAATACAAAGTCCTGGGGACGACGGAGAAAACCGGAACTCGCGTCGAATTCAAGCCCGATTCGACCATATTTCCAGATTGTGAGTTCAAGTATGACACGCTGCTAGCGCGTCTGCGAGAGCTGGCTTATCTCAACGATGGTTTGACCATTCAACTCATTGATGAGCGTAACGGAAGAGAAGCTAACTTATGTTTTGAAGATGGACTGCGCGCGTTCGTAAAATACCTCAGCGCCGGGGGAGAGCTTATTCACAAAGACGTGATCGCACTCAAGGCGAATGATGTTGAGGCCGGCCTCAGTGTGGATGTAGCGTTCTGCTACACAGACACATACAGCGAGAACATACTCTGTTTCGCAAACAACATCCACAATATTCATGGTGGCGTGCATCTCTCGGCATTCAAGTCAGCCCTGACCCGTGTCATGAACACGTACGCCCGTAAGAAGAACCTCGTGAAGGGAAACACAACGCCTGTTGGCGATGATTTCCGCGAAGGACTCACCGCAGTCATCTCCATCAAAGTCCCCGAGCCGCAGTTCGAGGGGCAAACGAAAGTCAAACTTTTAAACCCTGAAGTTGAGTCCTATACGCAACAGACAGTCAACGAACAACTTGGCAACTTCTTTGAGGAAAACCCTGTTGAAGCCAAGCGCATTGTGGAAAAAGGCATCCAGGCCGCACTCGCTCGGGAGGCTTCAAGAAAAGCACGGGATCTCGCGCGCAAGAGCGTCCTCAGTGGCGCGGGGTTGCCTGGAAAACTGTGGGATTGCCGCAGCAAGAAGGCGGATGAAACCGAAATCTACCTGGTCGAGGGTGATTCTGCTGGAGGCATCGCGAAGCAAGGCCGCGATTCCAACACGCAGGCAATTCTGCCCCTAAAAGGGAAAATCCTGAATGTCGAGAAGGCCCGGATCGACAAGATGCTATCACACGATGAAATCACCAAGATCATCTCTGCCATCGGATGTGGTATCGGAAATGACGAGTTCGACATCACCAAGCGACGCTATGGCAAGATCATTATCATGACCGATGCCGACATTGATGGCAGTCACATACGCACACTACTACTCACATTCTTGTTTCGTCATATGAGACCACTCGTCGACGATGGGCGCATCTTTGTCGCACAGCCGCCTCTCTATCAAGTGAAGAAAGGCAAGCACATAGACTATGTGCTCAACGACCAAGAACTCAACGCGAAACTCTCACAATTGGGGCTGATGAACACAAGCCTTGTTGTTCGAGACGGGCAAGTCGAGCGCACCATAGACGGTGACGAACTCAAGAGACTGGCCGGCACGCTAGATGGGATTGAATCGGTATCGCGCGTACTCAAGCGACGCGGCGTGACGTTGAACGAATTGGTGGGCGAAGAAAGTGCCATACGGGGCGGGCTACCGGCGATACTCGTTCAGATTCACCGACCAGGTATGGAAACTCCTGAACGTCGTTTCTTTCACACAGATGAAGACTTGATGGCTTTTCGGGACGCCGAAGCGGAAGCGCATGGCCCTGTCGAAATCGTCGAATCTCGTCATGCAAACGTGTCCGAGGCGAACGGCAACGGGAATGGAGCACCAGTGCCCGACCACCGGATTGTGCGTTTCGAACTTGGCGAGGCGCGCATCCTCAGCGAACACCTTGTGCGTTTTGGTGCGTTGGCCCTCTCCGCGGCAGACTACTTCCTGGAACGCGTCGAGGATGTCTCTGGAGAGTTGCCGCCCGCCAGATTCCTCCTTCGGCACGGTGACCGTGAGCCGGTCGAATTGAGCAACTTGGCCCAGGTAGCGCAGGGCATCCGGGATCTCGGTGGCGAAGGCTGGTCCATCAAGCGATACAAGGGTCTTGGTGAAATGAACGCTGATGAGTTATGGGAGACCACGATGGATCGCTCCAAGCGAACGCTTCTCTGTGTCGCTGTCTCACGGGACATGGACGATCCCGAGCAGCTGGATATCGACGCGCGCGAGGCCGACCGCATTTTTCGCGTGCTCATGGGAGACAACGTCGAGGAACGCCGTCGGTTCATTGAAGAAAACGCTGTCCACGTGCGAAATCTAGACGTGTAGCCAGAGCGAACGACGAAGCACATCTTGATACCCAACCCACCCCAAAACCGGTCAGGGAATGCGCTCCGCACTGGAAATGGAACTGGCCAATAGAACGGTAGGCCTGAACACCGCAGGTGCGGTGCACAGGCCTACAGGAATTCTGGATTGTCGCTGCTCGCCGGGTGCGGATGTCAGGCGACCATGTCTTTGAGTCCCTTGAGCGGTTGAGCTTTGACCACCTTGCGCGCAGGTTTGGCCTTGAATACGGTCTCTTCACCGGTAAACGGGTTAATGCCCTTGCGCGCCTTGGTCGCGGGTTTGACAACCCGCTTGAGCTTCACGAGTCCTGGGAGCGAGAACACGCCGGATCCTTTCGAGCCGAGGTCTTTCTTGATTTGCCCCGAGAGTTCCTCGAATACGGAGGCGATCTGTTTGCGTGTCAGATCGGTCGCCTCGGCGAGCCCGCTGAAGATCTCGCTCTTCGTCCGTGGTTTGCCCGCTGGTTTGCTCGCTGCCTTCTTTGCCTTCTTGGCCATCGGTAGTCCTTTCCGCGCCATTGCGCCACTGCGAATCCTTGCCTGAGAAACGTTGATGAGACCATTGAGCAATGCGCCCAACGACGCGCTTGGCACTCGGTCGCAGCCCCATGGCTGCTTCCGTAGTGCGCGGCCACGCGCTGTAGCGACACTGCCCCTTGTCTTTGCTTACCCATGCGATCGCGCAGCGCAGTTTCAGCCGGAGCACGGCTGAGGCCGCACGCGCGAAAACAACGGCAGAACCTATATGGCGCGGGCGTATGCGTCAACGGTTTTCCGCCTGTAAATGCGTATTGGTTTTCGGCGCGTCGTCAGGAACCCGCCGCTTCGTCGCAGAATCCACCCACGGGTTGTCGACAAGGCGCTCGCCATCAGTTGGTCTCGACAGCCTCGGCAGTGATCACCGAGTGCCAACGGTGGCCATCGGAGGTCCAAGCACGGACGCTCACCTTTGATGTTGTTCGACCGAAGCTGCTCTCCGAAGGACTGGAGAGTTGGTTCTCCTTGACAAGTCTCCTCCTCCCGCGGATCGGGTCGACCCGCGCACATCTCGGAGCCTGTGATGCACGAGAGCATGGTTTCATAACTGACTGCCCCTGCGCGACTTACGTGAGTACTGGCGACTGAAACTCGAACCAGTAACCCCGGCTAATGACCCGACAACAGGAAAACGCGGTAACCGGTTAGACCACAGTTACTTATGAACTTGTCTAAGTCCTTGGAGTAGGCGAAGCGGGGAAGACCTTCACGCCCCAAGTAGATCCACGATTCGCGTTTCCTATTGGCGAGGTGCCATTTCAGCCGACGAGGTCGGGTTGAGAGGGTCGATGTTGACGCTCGGGAGTTCGTGTTGTCTCACACCGCGGAGATTCAACCGGTCACACTTGGGCGGCGATCGCCAACGCCATAATGGGAGGCAATACGCAGGAAGGACAGCGGATCGCCACGTTGACTTGACCGTCATTGGCGGCGCTGTAAGTTTGTCGCTAGGCCGACACTTGTGCGAAGCCTAAGCTGGAGAGTCCCGCTGCCGGTACACGTCGTCCGCACATCGCGGCATTCGGCTGGCGGATCTAGCTTCGGAAGCTGGGTCGATGATGCACACGCAAGAACCGAGCCAGTCCGGGCAAGAATGGCGTTGCTCACGCCAGAGCAGGAGCTGCGCCGGATACTCTGTCAAGCGACAAGCCCGGAAACCGGCGGACCCGCTGCTTTCTCGGGAATGTCCCTTCCGGAAGAGCGCAGCAACGTGGTGGAATCGTCGTCTCCGCACAGCATCGTCCACCATCCCATCTTCGCGTGTAGAACGCATCTGCTTACGAGACGACGACCTGAGGCGCGCGCGACCATGTGCTGGAGAAAGTCCAGAGCGGCAACCCGGCGTGGGTGGGCACGCGGTCCAAGAGGAGCACGTCATGAGTGAATCAACTAGGCGGCCGCGACCATTGTGGGGCGTGGCGCGACATGTGCTGGCGCTGGCGGCGATTTGGGCAGCGGTCGTTGTGGCCCCGGCCGGTTGCGACTCACGCGAGGTCGCGAAGATCGATTTGCGTGATCGGATAGATGACGCCGAGTTGGCCAAGATGGCGCCGCGGCGTGATAGCGAAGGGCTGCGATTCGGCTTCGATCCGCGCGGTTTTCCTGACGAAGACGCGAGGCAGTATCTGCCTTTCTTGAGATATTTGGAAGCAGCAACGGGGTTGCGTTTCGAACTGCGTTTCACGCCGAAGAATCGCGCCATCGCGGATGAGCTCGGCGTCGGCAATTTACAGTTTGCGGCTGTCGGCGCCGAAACCTACATTTGCGCCCGCGCACGATACGGCGTCATTCCTGTCGCGCGCGGCCTGAATGCCGAAGGGCGGGCCGAGTATCGATCGGTGATTGTCGTTGCTCCCGACAGCCCCCTCCGTGAGGTAGAGGAGTTGCGCGGTAAGCGTCTCGCCTTCGGCGGCGCCACCTCGACACAGGGCTACCTCATCCCGCGCATCATCCTGCAAGAACACGGCATGTCGCTGAGCGATCTTGCGAGATACGAACATACCGGCTCGCACCAAGACTGTGCCAGTGCCGTTGCCGCGGGGCTCTTTGACGCGGGTGGCATGCAGGATGTCCTCGGGAGACGGTTGGCCGACGAAGGCCTCCTCCGCATCATCCACACTTCAGACTTGTTTCCGTCCAGCGGAATAGCGGCGAACAAGGACGTACCGCACGAGGTGATCGAGAACGTCAAACGGGCGATGCTCGACTTCCACCCCACGGGGGTACACTCGGAAGGGCTTTATCATTGGGACCGGACGGAGATGGCGAGGGGTTTTGGCGAGGCGCACGATGAGGACTACGCGAAATTGCGCGAATGGTCCAATAGGTTCGAACGGCTCGCCAACTCGACAAGGGAGGCAGCGCCATGAAACTGCGCACGAGGATCATGGTGCTGATCGGCGTCATTGTGCTGGGTGGCGGCATAGTTTCCTCACTTCTCGCGAGCCGCATTATGGGCGAGGCACTCTACCGTGAATTGTGTTTTCAGGGCGGGCAGGCAGTCGACGCGGCCGCGCAGCATATCACGCCGAGCGTCGTTGAAGGCGATGTCATCTCCGCCCGCGAGGCCATGCTGAAGATCACGGAGCGCGTGGACGACATCGATTTCATTTATGTCGTCGACTTCGACGGCAAGGTGTTCGCCCACACATTCAATGGGGGCTTTCCCAAGGCGCTGGGCTCGGCGTTGCACGGGAGCACAGGCCCCCTCCGCGCCAGATCACTGCGAGTTGTTGAATACGAAACCGATACGGGGGGCGTTTTTGATGTGAGTGCCCCGCTGATCAGGGGCATGGCGGCGCGGATCCACATTGGAATGAACGATGCCCGTGCGCGTGCGCAGATCGTATCCCTCCGCAGCCAAATGGCCGGATCGACGCTGTTGTTTGCCCTAGCGGGCACCCTGATCGCAGCGATAGTGACCCACACTATGACGCGGCCGCTGGCGGAGATGGTCCGCCGCATGCTCGATTTCGGCGAGGGGAGGACGGCGGAGGAGGTCGTTTGTGAAGGCGGCGGACCGGAATTGGCAGACCTGACGCGCGCCTTTAACCGGATGATCTCGGACCGCGGGCATGCCGAAAACGCGCTGCGCAACAGCGAGGAGCGATACCGCGCGATCGCTGAAGACTCGCCACTAATGATCTGCCGCACGCTCCCCGGCGGCGAAATCACGTACGTCAACAGTGCGTATTGTCGGTACTTCGGCATGGCACGCGAAGACTTGGTCGGGACGTCCTTCTTCCTGCTGATTCCGGAAGCAGATCGAGAAACCGTGGCGGCGCAACTCGCAGCGCTCACGGTGGAGTTCCCTACACAGTCGCACGAGCATCGGGTCATCGCCCCGGACGGCGAGATCCGATGGCAGCGCTGGACGAACCGGGCTTTATTCGATTCCGAGGGAAAAGCTGTCGCCTATCAAGATGTTGGCGAAGACATCACCGAGCGCCGGCGGGTCGAAAAAACCAATGCGGAGCAGGCCAGACTTCTGGACCTGATCTTTCAACATACGCTCGACAGCATCGTCCTTCTTGACAAAGATTACAACTTCATTCGTGTCAGCGAAACCTACGCAAGAGCTGGTCAAAGAGATTCAACGGAGTTTCCCGGGCACAACCACTTTGAGTTCTACCCGTCGAACTTCAGAGAAGAAGCAGACGAAGCCAAGAAGGGAAAGTACGTTTATCGGAAATCCGCGCGGCCATTTGTGTTCCCTGACCACCCAGAACGGGGAATTACCTTTTGGGATGTAGGTTTGGTGCCCATCCTGGACGAGGACGGAGAAATCGAGTTGTTTCTCTTCACGCTGAGGGATGTCACCGAACAAAAGCGGGCGGAACGAGCCGGCGACGACCAGCGGGCGCTTCTCAACGCCATCGTCGAGGGCGCAAACGACGCGATTTTCGTGAAGGACCTGGACGGGCGCTATCTGCTCACCAACTCGGCGGACGCGGATGGGCTGGGCAAGTCCGTAGAGGAGGTCATCGGTACCACCGACGCGGACTTGTTTCCACCGCAAGTGGCCCGGCGCATTCAAGAGATTGACCGACAAATAGTCTCCAGCGGTGAGCCTCAGAACTATGAACAGGACTTCGTGGATGTTGACGGAGAGACTAGGACCTTTCTTGTCGCCAAATACCCGAGGCTTTCGCCGGAGGGGCAAGTCGCCGGCGTCATCGGGCTGGCACGCGACATCACCGAGCGCAAGTGTGCAGAGAGAACTACCAAAGAGCAGGCCAGGCTTCTGGATCTGATTTTCAAGCACTCACTCGATAGTATTGTCCTCTTAGACAAGGACTATGATTTCATTCGCGTCAATGACGGCTATGCAAGAGCTTGCCAGCGGGATCCATCAGAGTTTCCAGGTCACAATCACTTTGAGTTTTATCCGTCCGACCTAAAAGATGAATTCGATGAAGCTCGGAAGGGGAAACACATCTACCGAAAGTGGGCGCGACCATTTGTCTTTCCCGACCATCCGGAATGGGGAACTACCCATTGGGACATTGGCTTGGTGCCCATCTTGGACGACGTCGGGGATATTGAGTTGTTTCTCTTTACCTTGAAGGATGTCACCGAGCGCAAGCAGGCCGAGGAGGAGCTGCGCAAAAGCGAGCGAAGTCTGGCAATGGCTCAAGAACTTGCCCACTTGGGCAACTGGGACCTCGATCTCACAGCAAATGAACTATGGTGGTCGGATGAGGTCTACCGCATCTTCGGACTGTCCCCGCAGCAGTTCGGCGCAGCCTACGAGGTGTTCCTGGAAGCGGTGCATCCGGATGATCGTGCGTCTCTGGATCTTGCATACCGCGATTCCCTGAAAAACAACACTCCCTATGAAATCACTCACCGAGTTGTGAGACCTGACGGCGTGATTCGCGTGGTCCGCGAGCAGTGCGAGCACATTCTTGACGAAAATGGGATCGTCGTTCGTTCCGTGGGGACGGTTCTAGACGTCACGGAGGCCAAGCGGGCTGAGGAGGAACGACTGAAACTGGAGGAGCAACTCCGCCGATCGCATAAAATGGAGGCCATCGGTCAGTTGGCGGGCGGCGTGGCCCACGACTTCAACAACCTCCTGACCGCCATCTTGGGCAATAGCGAGATGCTGCTTTCAACTGTGGCCAATGAAGCCGCAACGCTGGCCGGCGGAGTGCTGCGGCCGAGGCTTGAGCAGATCCAGTCAGCAGGAGAGCAGGCCGCATGCCTCACACGACAGCTCCTGGCCTTCAGCCGCCGCGAAATCACAAGACCCGTCGTGCTCGACTCGATCAAGGTCGTCCGCGATATGGAGGAGATGCTGCGATGGCTGATCAGTGAGGATATCCAGCTCGATGTCAACCTGGGTTCGCAAGGCCACTTTATCCACGCCGACCCTGGGCAGATCGAGCAGGTCATCATGAATCTGGTG
>JAJDDU010000017.1 GCA_029260155.1 Phycisphaerae bacterium
AGGCCGGGTTGACGTCGGACGTTCCGCGCGCCCGATCCCGGTTCACCGGGATTCTCGTTGCGGGGTTTCAACCAGTGCGAGCGAATCCCGCCCCATGAGCCACAACGCTTATTTCGAGATCTACCTCCACATCGTCTGGCATACCAAGGGCAACGCCCGCATTCTGCGAGGGCCGATCGAGACCGCCGTACACGAATTTCTCCGTCGCCGCATCATGGGCACTGACGGCACGTTCATTGATGCCATCGGCGGCACCGATGATCACATCCACATTGCCGCCCATCTTGCACCGACGATCGAGATAGCCAAGTGGATCGGCGAACTGAAGGGCGCATGTTCGCATCACATCAACGGCGAAATCGCAAAGGAGAACCTCCTTTACTGGCAGAGTGGATATGGCGTAGTCTCTTTCGGAAAGAGAAATCTGCCATTCGTGATCGACTACATTGCCGACCAGCGTCGCCACCACGCCGGCCAAGGGCTGATCGATCGACTGGAGTGGTGTGCGCCGGATCAGGGGTAAACCCGAGCTACGAGAACCCCGCTTGAAGCGGGGTCGGCGCTGTACGCGGACCTGGGGACCCGGCCTAAAGGCCGGGCCTAGCGGGACGACTATACTCCGAGGTGTTCCAAGAGGTCGTCTACGGAGATGGTCGCGATGCTGGTCGCTGAGTCCGCCATCGCGTACGGCATGATCAGTTGGTCGTCGTGGAGCATCGCGCCGCAGGAATACACCACGTTCGGCACGTAGCCCTCACGCTCCTTCTCGTTGGGGCAGAGGAGCGGTTCCGTTGAAGCGGCGAGCACGTGCGACGGATCGTCCAGATCGAGCAGCATCGCCCCAATGCAGTAGCGGCGCATCGCACCGACACCGTGAGTCAGCAGGATCCACCCGTGCTTCGTCTCTATCGGCGATCCGCAATTGCCGATTTGCACGAACTCCCACGGGTGTTCGGGGCGACGCAAAATCTCCGCATCGTTCCAGAAACGGATATTGGTGGACTTCAGCAAGTGGAGATTCTCATTGTCGAGTCGCCCGATCATGTAGTACTGGCCGTCAATCTTTCGCGGAAACAAAGCCATGCCCTTGTTCTGCACGCACTTACCGTGGAGCGCCGTGATATGAAAACACGAGAAGTCGGTGGTGTGCAGAAGTTGCGGCAGGATACGGTAGCCGTTGTAGGCCGTGTACGTGCCGTAGTAGATGACGCTGCCGTCGTCATCGGTAAAGCGAACAAAACGCGCGTCTTCGATACCGCGACTCTCGTTCTCGGTGACCGGAAAGATCACCACCTCTGAAATCGGACAATCCAAAGGAAACGTAAGCTGGTAGTTGGACCGCGCCAACCAGAGCATGTGCTCGGCTGCCTCGGCGAAGTTGGGAGACGTCCCGCCCTCGCGCCGAAGACGGTCAATGGCTTGCTCTAGCGACGCATAGTCGAATCTCTTCGGAAGGGCGTCCAGGATATCGCCGCCGGCTTCGTTGTAGCCGCCCATCTCGATCAGCTTCAGGAAGAAGGCATGCTTCTCGCGCACCAAGTCCCGGTCCGGCTGGGCACTGCCGACAAAACGACTGACCGGATCGATTTGAATGTCGCCCGCAGGATCGATGACTCCGGTGCGAAATACGATCGACGAAATATGCCCTTCGCCGGTCGCGCGCAGGCTCATGATGAAGCGGCACGCACCCCGCGGTAGGCCGCTCTGGTCCATGTGCAGCACGATCGACGGATTAAACAGCGCAGCCGACTCGATCGAGTACTCCATCGTGAAGTACGCGCCCAACAGCATCCGACGGGCGGGCGTTAGCTTCACATCGGGTTCGACGCGGCGGAAGACCGCGCGAGCATTCTCACCAAAAATGGCCTCCAGGTGGCGGTGCCGGTCGCCGAAGTTGCGCTTGACTTCCGCGAGCCTGCTCTCGACACGTTCCTCCGAGAGATTCGCAAGCCGATCGATAATACTGCGTAGGCGTTGCTCGTCGCCCGGCAGAAACCGACGCGTAATAACCCGGCGATCATCCGAGATGAACTGCTCCGGCCGTCGTCTGACCTTGGCAAATCCGGTGAACATATGGTAGGAACTCCCTCGCCTCGGTGTCGAAACACGATGCCTTCACCTTCTGTCATCGTCCACGCTCTGGACAGCCTGCATATACAGCAGTGTGACACCGGATTCCAACCGGTGGACCTCGCCGATAATCGAGACGAAACCGGCGCCACGCGATCTCTACGGCTTGGGGGGCAACGCGATGCCTGCCCAGGCGCGCGTCGCGGGTGCAACACCGTTGATCAACTGGCGAAAGACCAGCAAGTCGAACGGAGAAACGCTGCCGTCACGGTTGGTGTCCGCGTAATCCGCTGGAATACCGGCCTCCGGCGAAGCCAAGTCGTTCGCAAAACGCCGGAACGCCAGCAGATCAAACGGACTGACCGCACCGCTCTGGTCCACATCTGCGGGCAGGTATCCGATGTCGATCGAGTCGGCCAATGCTTCGCCGCCGCCACACTGCGCGCGGGCTTGAACGCTTACGGTCGTCCACTCCTGAAGCGCAAGGTGATCCGACAGCGTCAACGTCGCA
>JAJDDU010000161.1 GCA_029260155.1 Phycisphaerae bacterium
GTCGAAGTCGCACGTTAAGTCGCGGGCCAGCGTCATGAAATCGTTCATGGTCCAGTCGGCGTCGGGCGGATCAACGGCGCGCCCGTGAAACGTCGATGCCTTCGCCAAGCACTCGGTATTGCAGTAGATCAGCAGATTGCCGCCCGCCAGCGGCATGCCGCGCAGTTGTCCGTCGGCAGCCGTGAACGACGCAACAGCCGTGGATTGAAGATCGCCCGTCTCCAAAGATTCGCAGAGCGGATCGAGCGCGGCGAAGTGTCGCGACAGGCTGGTGAATGGCGCGAACTGCATCAACACCACGTCGGGCAAGGTGTCGGAGAGAATCTGCTGTCTGATTTTCGCGTCGTATCGGCCGTACCACCCTGGGACGTACTCTTGGGCGACCTGCAGGTCAGGGTGCGTCTCTTCGAAGGCGTCGATGATTTGCCGCCAGAGCTCGAAATCCTCGTAGCTGCCGAAGTGTGCGAAGCGGATCGTGTTCGGGCTCACCGACGGCGTTCGATAGTGCGCGCAGGTGTCCGCGAACAGCCACCATCCGACCGCGACGCCGGCAATCCCGAAGAGAGGTGTCAGGAGAGTTTTAAGGGGCACGCGGAACCCATCCTGACGCTCGTTAGGCGGTGAGCACCTCGATGCGCGTATTGCGATCCAGCGTCAGTCGCGAGATTTCACCATCGTCTTTCTGGATCTCGATGCGCAGAAGCCACAGTTTGTCGTTCTTGCCGTGCGCGAACCATGACCCGGTGGGCATGGGCTCGGTCGCAAGCACCGTTCCGATGACTTCGGTATCCCAAGCGTCTACCCGACTCTCGACGCGCTGTGTGAACTTGACCCGTACGCCTGGCAGAACATCCGCTTGATCCAAAACTACGTCCTCCACCGATTGCCAAGAATGAACATCTCTGGCTGGATTATAGTGGCACTTCGCGCCATGCCAACGGTCGCGCGCATGACGCAGCGCTCTGGTGAGACTAAGATATCACGGTCACCCGGTCGATAGGACAGCGCGGGGCTGCCGCATGCGAAGGGAACCGTGGCGAATGTTAAGTCGTTTTCTCCCAGTTGTCGGGCTGTTTGTCATTTGCAACGCGGTCCGCGCGCAGGATGCGTCGGAAGATCGAATTCGCATCGCGGCTGCACTGCAGGCGGCGGACGAACTTAGAAACGAGGGTTCGTACGAGGACGCGTTGGGGGCCTACGAGGGCATTTCCCAGTCGGTCGCTGCTGTGTGTGGGATGGCTTATTGCCATTTGCGGACGGGGCATTACGAGGAAGCCGAGAATGTCCTAGATGGAATTCGCGCCTCGGGTGAGGACTCCAGCGAGTGGCATCGGGCGATGGCCGACGTGCTCGCGATCACAGGCCGGTATCATGCTGCGATTACGCATGCTCGCCGGGCGCTCGCGATCAACGCCGATGACTGCCGAGCACGATACGCACTGGGGCAATTGTATGAGCAAGTCGGTGCGCGGGAGGATGCAGTCGAAGCGTATAGGTTCTTCGACGCGTTGCTTGCGAAAGGAGTTCCGAAGAACGCAGCCGACTTGACGGCGGCGGCAGGCGGGTTTCTGCGGTTCAGCGTCATGACGCGGCACCCGAATCTCAGTGAGCGAACGCGCTTCGTGGTTCGGGATCTCTATCAACAAGCGTATCAGCGAATCGATCGAACGTACTGGCCCGCCCGGCTCGCGGCGGCGGACTTGCTGCGGACCAAGTCGCGCAAGAAAGATGCAGCCGAAGACTACCAGGCTGCGTTGAAGATCAACGGGCACCTCGCCGCCGCCCATGCGGGATTGGGTTTTCTGGCGTTGGACGGATGGGACTTCGAAGCCGTCGAAGAGCACATGGCGATGTCCCTGAAGTGCAATCCGCGATCACTTCGAGCGATACACCTTGAGGCGGCGTTGAACCTGACGCTGCGACGCTACGAAGATGCGAAGGCGGCAGCGTTGCGCGCGTTGGACGTGAATTCGAACGATGTCGCGAGCTTGGGTTACGCGGCGGCGGCGTGTGTAGGCCTCAACGATGCAGCCCGTGTCGAGGTGTTTCGCCGTCGTGCCTATGCGATCAACCCGAGGCCCGCAGACTTCCATCGCATTGTGGGCGACACGTTGAGCGCTCTGCGACAGTACGGGGATTCTGAAAGCGCGTACCTGTTGGCGATCGAGGCCGACCCGACCGATCCGCGTCCGCGAACGGAACTTGGGCTGATGTACATGCAATGGGGCGAAGAGCGCAAGGCCGACGCCGCGCTGGCGACTGCGTGGGAGCTTGATGACTTCGACGATCGTACGCTGAATACGCTTAGTTTATTGTCCGGCATGCACGCCTTCAGCCGACTTGAGACGGAACACTTCATTATCAAATACGACGCTTCGGTGGACGCGGTTCTGCCCGCCTACCTCGCCAGTTACCTTGAGGAGATTCACGAAGAACTGGCGGAGGACTATGAATGGACGCCCTCCGCCAAGACCATCATCGAACTGTTTCCGACGCATCGCATGTTCGGCGTGCGGATTACCGGCAAGCCGTGGATTCACACCGTCGGGGCGTGCACCGGTAGGGTGATCGCTCTGGAATCGCCGCGTGACCACCCGCAATTGCAGGGCGCTTACAACATCGCGCGCGTGCTGCGACACGAGTACACGCATACCGTCACTCTGGCTGCTACCGGCAACCGCATCCCGCACTGGTTCACCGAAGGGCTGGCTGTCATGCAGGAGGACTCACCGCGGCCGTGGTCATGGTGCGAGATTCTGGCAGGCGCCGTGCGACGCGGCGAACTGTTCACACTCGAAACGATCGACTGGGGGTTCATGAGACCGCAAACGCGGACGGATCGCCAGATGGCCTACGCTCAGAGCGAGTGGATGTGTCGCTTCATCGTGGAGCGATTCGGCTATTCCGCCATCAACCGCATGATCGTCGCCTATCGCGATCGAAAGAGCCAACCGGAAGTTCTCACGCAGACGCTGCAATTGGATGTCGACCAGTTCGATACAGCCTTCGCAGCGTGGGCAGCGCAGCAGGCTGCGTTGTGGGGATTGGACCTGACGCCCCCCGAAGACGCAGCCCTGCTCGGGCAGCGCGCGATCGACGAGCCCGACAACGCCGACGTACACGCCCGCCTTGCGCGCGCAGAGAACGATGCCGGCATGACTGAGCAAGCGGTCGTGACCGTTTTTCACGCCTTGCGACTCGATCCCGAAAACGTCACCGCATTGACGGTTCTCGGGGAGATCCTCTGGCTTGCGCGCGAAGAACTGGCAGATGCCGGTACGCGCGCAGCGATCGACGCGGAACTCGTGCCCGCCATGCGAAAGTTGCGCGAACTTGCCCCTTCAAGGTGGATCGCTCCAAAGGTTCTGGGAACGGTCGCACTGGAACGGCGCGATTACGACGGCGCCGTCGAGCACTTCAAGCACTTGAAGAAACTCCTCCCGCTTGACCCGGCGTCTGATAGAGGCCTCGCAGGTATCCATCTGGCGCGCGCCGATCATGACAAAGCGTTGCCACATCTGTTGGAATTGGCCCGGGCTGACGCCGATGACGCCGAAGTATCGGCCGCGTTGGGCATGATCTATGAACGGAGGAACAGGCTCGGCGACGCGAAGTACTGGTACACACAGTCGCTTTACGCCGACGCGTTTGCGGTCAAGACGCACGTTGATCTGGCTGACGTGTGCGAACGACTGGGGGATAAGAACACCGCCGTGCGAGAGTATCAGGCGCTGTGCGCACTGGAACCGGACGAGGTCGCTCATTTCGAACGCGCCGTCGTTGCGCTCAATGAGATCGGACAGCGAGAGGCCGCGAGGAAGTACGCCAAGCGAGCGGTCGCCCTCGACCCTGACTCATCCGCGCGATCGCTTCTGGGGGGCGATGATCAATGAGTGCGCCCCCGTCATCCCGAGTGTAGCGAGGAATGACAAGTGGCGGCCAGCCCGCTAAGCCATTGCAATGCGGTGTCGATAAATGGTAGCATCGGAGTTGGAGTGGATATCCGCGGATCGATTCGGAGGATTCTCGTGCGCTACTGCGTTGTGACAACTGCCGCGATTATCGTAACCCTGATTGGCACGGTCGCGATCGCCCAACATGGCGGCGACATTGATGCTGACGGCATCGTCGATTTGGGCGATGTCGCAGCATTCGAAGCCTGCGCCGGCGGGCCGGGTGTCCTGCCCGAGCCGGGATGCTGGGTATTTGACTTCGACCGCGATGTGGACGTCGACTTCGCCGATTACGCGGCGATGCAACGGGCGTTTGCGGTACCGCCATCAGGGTATGAACGCGTCGCGGGAATCTGGCATGGGACGGGCGAAACGCCGGACGGGCAGGAGTTTCCTTTTCGACTAACGCTCGCGCAGTGGGGCCACCGCATTTGGGGATTGGGTGAGCTGACTGTCAATCCCGGAGACCCGCTCAACGGTCGGCCGGCGTTTCACCTGGCAGGGTCGATTCACGGTGGTCGAATGGTGCTGAGTATGTCGGCCGAGTTGACCAACCTGTGCTTTGTGCACTCACCGGACGCGTATATCGCGACGATCGACCTCGATAATGTGACCGGGGCACTGACCCTCACGGATGTCGCCGCCTACTTGCCGGCTGCGTGCGATCAAGTCGTTCGCGGGTTCTCGGCGACCCGAACGGACAGCCCGCACCAGCCGGGCAACGCCGACATTCTCGGCACGTGGGAAGGTCACATGGTGACACCGGCCGGGTGGTTTTACTCACCGATTCCATTCTGGCATCATCGCAAGTCGTTTCAAATGTTGGGACCGGCGGTCGCGGGTTGGATGCAGGTCAGCTCCGGCGGACCGTGGGGAACCATGTCGCTTGAGTGGGATGTCCTGTCGCAACTGGCTGTTTACCGATGGGTCTGCGAATCCCGATTCACCTACAAGGGCGTTATTGACGGCAACAAGTTCTCGGGCGTGTTCAAGTGGAGGTTCTCCAGTCCTGGCGAGGAGACCCCGGACGAGATGTTCGACGGTGTCTTCGTGTACACGCTGCGGGAGGTGTTCGTTCCACCCGAGCCGATCGTCCCGGGGTGTTGAGTGGTGCGTGATCTGCAATCCCCGTCCGGTGCGGGTGTTGGGTGGCCCATCTCTTCAGAGGTGGGTGACAAGAACGCGCCGCGCAATCGCTGCTTGAGGAAAACCGTCGTTGAGGGTGCAGCGCCCTGCGATTCGCCTTCTTGACGACAGGAATCCGCCTACGTGGCTCATCGGGGCTGTTTCGCGGGCCATGTACGACCCACGGACCCCATGGAAGGCGTTGGAGGCAATCGGCGTGACCAATTGTGCCGATGGGTACATGGACAAGTTGAGAGATAGGACGATTTCGAGGTTGTTGATCCATGCACGATAGTCGCTGTCCTGACCCTGTTCCGAGGCGACGAGTATCACTGAAAACGCGTTGGTCCGTTTGGCACGCGCGGTTCAGCACCGCAGGCTTGGTTGCCCGGATGGACGAGCGGGAGGCTGTTTCAGTAGTGGCCGCGGTCCATGGCGGGCTCTCAATCCTGGCGATCGGTTTCTTCTCGTGGATCATCAATCTTCCGCTCACCTTTCCGGCGATTGCGCCATCGGCCTTTATCCTCTTTGCCACGCCAACGACCGATTCCGCAGCGCCGCGGTCCATCATTCTTGGGCACTTCTCGGGGATGGCGTCTGGATGGGCGGCGTGGCATCTCGTAAGTGCCGTGGTCGGCGAGCCCGTGTCGATACAGAGCGGTGGTTTGGCCGCAGTCGTGAGTGCGTCGCTGGCGCTTGGCGTAACCTGTGGGCTCTTGATACGCCTGTCATGCCCGCACCCACCGGCGTGCTCGAGCAGTTTGATCATTGCTGTGGGCGGGGTGACGGATTGGCTCGGCATTCTCGTCATCGCTGTCGCGGTCGTCTGGATAACCCTGCAAGCGGTAGCAGTAAACCGTCTCGCCGGTGTGCGTGTTCCCACGTGGTCGCCCGTCTCCCGGACAGACTCCGACGGGACGTGACGACCGCTGCGCTAGTCGTCAGGCGCCTTTCTCAGTCGCACGGAGTTCAACACCACCGTGATCGACGACACCATCATGGCCGCCGCGGCGACGGCTGGGCTGATGTTGCCGGTGGCGGCGAGGGGGATGGCCAGTACGTTGTAGAAAAACGCCCAGAACAGGTTCTGTTTGATGACCCGCACACTGCGTCGGGCCATGCGAATGGCGGCGGGGACTAGCGCCAGATCGTCGCCCATGAGGGTGATGTCGGCTGCGGCGCGGGCGACGTCGGTGCCGGCGGCGAACGCGATGCCTACGTCGGCGGCGGTCAGAGCTGGCGCGTCGTTGATTCCGTCACCAACGAATGCAACGACGGAACCGGCTTGCTGTCGCGGGCGCAGCAGATCGGCTTTCCCGCCGGGGGACACTTCCGCGTCGACCTGTTCGATGCCGATGGACGCAGCCACGGCCATCGCTGTTTGAGTGCCATCGCCTGTCACCATTTGTGCGTGTACACCAAGCCCGCGCAATTCCGCCACGGCGGAGGCGGCTGAGTCGCGTACGGTGTCGGAGAGGCCGATTACGCCCGCGGCGACACCGTCGACGGCGATCCACACGGCTGACTGAGTGTGCTCCGGTTGTTCATCGTTAGACACGACGACTCCGCGACCTTGCAGATAGGTTACGCCGCCGACGAGAACCGCCCGGCCATTGACGGTCGCGGAGACGCCGAGGCCGGGCTCGCTCTTGAAATCGGTCGGATTCGTGGGTGTCACGCCCTGACGCCTTGCTTCCGCCACGATGGCCCGCGCCAGCGGATGCTGGGAGAGCTGTTCGGCAGAACCAGCCAGCGTCCACAGTTCGCTTGGGTCGAGAGGTTCCGTATTCGACGGCAGCGTCACCAGCGATTCGACCCGCGCCTGCCCCGTGGTCAGCGTTCCCGTTTTGTCGAACATGACGGTGTCGATGCGACCGGCTGCCTCCAGCGACGCGGCGTCTCGAACCAGAATGCCACGGAGCGCAGCCGCGCTGGTGGCGACGAGCACCGCCGTCGGCGTGGCCAATCCCATCGCACAGGGGCAGGCGACGACCAGCACGGCGATGGCCGCGCGCAGCCCGTCTCCGAAACCGAATCCGAAGCCGGTCCACCCAGCCAGCGTCAGCAGCGCAAGGACCACTACGACCGGCACGAACACGCCGCTCACGCGATCGGCGATGCGTTGCATCTTGGTCTTGCCTGCCTGTGCGTCCTCTACGGCGCGCACGATGGCTCCGATGGCCGACGCTTCTCCGATCGCGGTGGCTTTGATGGTAAACGTTCCGTCACAGACCAAGCTGCCGCCGAATACCGGGTCGCCGACCCGCCGCGAGACAGGCATCGATTCGCCGGTCATCATGCTTTGGTCGACTGCGGCAGTGCCATCGATGACAGTGCCATCCACGGGCACTACTGTGTCATCCGCGACGCGCAGATGATCTCCGACGCTGACTTGCTCGATGGGAATCGTCTCAGATTGACCGTCTCGGACGCGGATGGCCGTCTTCGGTATCCGCCGTGCCAGGGTCGCCACCGCGCTGGACGCTTCGCGCTTGGCCCGCGATTCAAAGTACTTGCCGACGTTGATGAACCCCAGGATCATCGCGGCTGCGTGGAAGTGGAACATGCCGGCGCCCGCAACGACGAGGCTCACGGCGCTGGACACGTATGCAGCCAACACCCCGAGCGTGATCAGCAGGTCCATGTTCGGCGACTTGTGCAGCAGCGCTCGCACGCCGCCGACCAGGATCGGCCCGCCTGCGTGCGATAGCATCAGCATCGTGCACAGCAACCCCTGAAGCACCCGCCACCACACATGCCCACCGGGGTGACTCGATTGCAACACCGTCCCCGCCCATTCCAACGCGATGACGGGCAAGGCCAATCCGATGGCCTGCACCATTGCTTGGCGTTGTTGTTGGAGGTCGGCGGCTTGGTTGGCTTCGATGTCAGTGAGATCGCGTCCCGCGCTTCGGGCGCGCTGCGCGTCGAAGCCTGCCGCCCTGACAGCTTCGATCAACGCGGGGGCTAAGTCGGACTGCTCGGGGATTTCGACGGACGCGGTCGCCGTGGTCAGGTTGACCCACGCGCGCGTGACGCCATCGACCGACTGAAGTGCTTGTTCAACGCGCCCGACGCAGGCCCCGCAGTTCATCCCCTCGATGCGCAGCTTGACGACTTGCTCACTCACCGCCGGTCGATCGCGTTGGGTGCCCCTTGCGAACCCACTCTGCCACCCCGCCCTTCAAACTGCATACGTTGCGGTAGCCCTTGGACCTGAGGTACAGCGTCCAGTTCTTGGAGAACTTGCCGATGCCGCACACCAATACGATCGACGCTTCGCGGTCTGCCGGCAATTCGTCGGAGCGATCAATGAAGTCATCCATCGGAATGTTGGTCGAGCCCTCGATGTGGGTCGGGGCGAACATATTCGGCGGGCGAACATCGACCAGGAGCGGCTTGTCGGGCTGTTGCAGCGCGCTGTGCAGGTCCTTCGCACGCACAGAGCCATGCGGATTCTTAAGGTTCTCCATCATCGCTGCGAGGAACAGGTCGTTTTCGCTAACCCCCTCACGGGTGCCGTCTTTGTCGGCTGGGCAGATGTCGGGAAAGTGTCGCTGCATCGTCGACGCATACTTGAACACGTTGTCCGGGAAGATGACTACTGCGATGGTGCCGGGCGCGTCGGGAATCAGGCGCAGCGCCCCGGCGAGCGCCATGCCGGAGCTCGGCCCACCCATGACGCATTCCTCGCGGTTGAGACGCAGGCACATATCGAACGCCTCGCGATCGGTGACCTCGACCGTTCCGTCATATTGGTCGGGCAGGTAGAACTGCGTGTGTTCGAGTTGCCTGAGGCTACGCACGCCGGGAATGTCGTGGCCATCTTCCGGATGGACGCCGAGGACTTTGACGTCGGCTCGCTGTTCTTTCAGGTATCGTCCCGTCCCTGTGATCGTGCCGCACGTTCCCAATCCAGCCACGAAGTGGGTCACCCTGCCCCCTGTTTGTTTCCAAACCTCAGGCCCGGTCGTGCGGTAGTGGCCGCCGGGATTGGCTTCGTTGGCGTACTGGTTCAGCATGACGAATTCGGGTTGCGTCTCGGCGGTCTTCATGGCTGAGGCGATGGCGCCTTCCGGCGCGCCGGGTGCGGGGCAGAGCGTGTCGTCCATCTCCACCACGTTGCTGCCAAAGAAGCGCAGGACGGTACGCTTTTCCAGCGGGATTGCCTTCGACAGCGGCGTTTGCAAGGGATAGCCCTTCGCGTTGCCCATCATGGCCAGTCCGAAGCCGGTGTTGCCGGAGGTCGGCTCGACCAGCTTGGCGCCGGGGGTGAGGAGGCCTCGCTCTTCGGCGTCGCGGATGAGATTGTCCGCGATGCGGTCCTTGACCGCGCCGAAGGGGTTGTACCACTCCAGCTTGGCGAAGACCTGCGCGTGCTCGAACGGAACCACCTTGTTCAGCCGGACGAGCGGAGTCGGATTCTCCTCGCCCGACAGCAGGCCGACAATCGAATCGTAAACGCGAAGCGTGTGATCATTGCTCATATCGCACACGATCATACCGTATGTAACCCGCCCGTTCCAATCGGCGCTGAGCCTGGTCGCGGCGTTTGCGTTGCGTTGGGGTTGACGGTTCGCTAAACTTGTTGACGGGTCGGGTCGATCAAGTGGATAGGTTCTAGTCGGGGGCGATTTCGGATGAAGGCCAGCAACACCATTTGGAGGGATCGTCTCAAAGGGCGGTTGGCCGGGCAACTGGCCGAGGAGATCGACGCCTTTGAGACTGAGATCGAGCTGCGACGCCAGGGCAAGATCGACGAGGTGGTGTTCGCCGAGACGCGCTTGCGTCGCGGCGCGTATGGCCAGCGCTACGACAACGGACAGCGACACGACGGCGTCGAGAAGCGCACGCTGGCCTACACGGAGGGCGTCAACACCAAGGGGCCCAACACCGTTTGGGACGCGCCGGGGATGCTGCGTATCAAGATCCCCTACGGCGGCACCTCGCCCGAGCAACTCGAAGCAATGGCTGAGCTGGCGGAAGAGTATTCTGACGGCATCGCCCACATCACGACGCGGCAGGATTTCCAACTGCACTACGTCCATATAGACGACACGCCCACGATTATGCGTCGCTTGGCTGAAGTCGGAATCACGACGCGCGAAGCCTGCGGCAACTCGGTGCGTAACGTCACGGGCTGTCCCTTTGCCGGTGTCTGTCCGGATGAGGCGTTCGACGTAACGCCGTACGCCAAGGCGCTTGCCCTGTTTCTGCTTGGCCACCCTGATGCGCAGAACTTCGGCCGCAAGTTCAAGCCGACATTCAGCGGCTGCGGGCAACACTCTTGCGGTCTCGCCGCGATACACGACGTGGGGTTTACGGCGCAAACGCGCGTCGTCGACGGAAAAGAACAGCGAGGTTTCCGATTCGTCGTCGGTGGGGGGCTCGGGGCTGTTCCGCACCAAGCCAAGCTGTTCGACGAGTTTCTGCCGGTGGACGAAGTGCTCCCGATGACACAGGCCATCGCCCGGGTCTTCGGGCGACACGGCGAGAAGAAGAACCGCTCGCGGGCGCGTCTTAAGTTCCTTCTCAGCAGTTGGGGAATCGAGAAGTTCAAAGAGACAGTGCTCGAAGAGCGACGCAACCTGCACGAGGATCCGAAATGGACGGACTACCTTAGCGGCGTTGAGAGTGAGATCGAAACCGCGCTCCGTTCGCCCGGAGAACTGCCCGCGTCCGATGGCGACGAGCGTTACGCGCGCTGGTTGCAGACAAACATTCGCACGCAGCGTCAGACGGGGTATGCGGCCGTCACGGTCGCGTTGCCCCTCGGTGACTTGACCGCCGATCAGCTCCGCGATCTGGCCGACATCGTGAGGAAGTTCACCAACGGGACCATTCGCACGACGGTTGAGCAGAACTTCGTGATCCGCTGGGTGAGCAAGGCCGACGTTCCGGCGCTGTTTGCGGCGCTCGATGCAGCTTGTCTCGCCGATCCTGGTGCGTCGAGCATTTCGGATCTCGTCACCTGCCCTGGAACGGACACGTGCAAGCTGGGCATCTCGTCGTCGCGTGGCTTGACGGCGGAGCTTAGAACGCGCCTCACCAAGCAAACCGCGCAGATGGACGAAGCCGTTCGCAGTCTCCACGTTAAGGTGAGCGGTTGTTTCAACAGTTGCGGGCAACACCACATCGCGGACATCGGGTTCTTCGGCGTGAATCGCATCGTCAACGGGTTTCAGGTGCCGCACTTTCAGGTTGTTTTGGGCGGGCAGTGGGAGGAGAATGCGGGTTCGTACGGTCTGCCGGTGGTGGCTATCGCGTCGAAGCGCGTCCCCGAGGCGCTCGAGCGTATCACCGATTACTACGTTCGCACGCGTGAGGAGGATGAGACCTTTACGTGCTTTGTGAAGCGTGTGGGCAAAGCGCAGATCCGCAAGGTGCTCGACGATTTGACTAAAGACGCGCCCGAACACGACGGCGATCCCACCTACTACAGCGACTGGGGCGATCCGCGTCAGTATGGCACGGGCGATATCGGCAAGGGCGAGTGTGCGGGCGAAGTCGTCTCGCAGTATCAGTTCGCGATGACTGACGCGGAGCGGATGGTCTTCGAGGGGCAGATTCTCCTCGACGAGGGCAAGGCCCAGAAGGCAGGCGAGGATGCCTACGCGGCGATGATCCGGGCGGCGAAAGCGCTCGTGCAGATTCGCTATGACGACGTCTCCGACGATCCCGATGAGGTGGTCGACGAGTTTCGCGAGCGGTATTTCGACACCAAGCTGATGTTCGACCCCTTTGCGGGCGGGAAATTTGCCAACTACCTCTTCTCCGCGCACGAACGGTCTGGCGTGATGTTCACGCCCGACTCGGCCCGTGAACTCATCGCGGAGGCTCAACTGTTTGTCGAGGCCGTGCATGCGTGCTACAACCGGATGCGCATGGAGCAGGGATCCTTGACGGACACAACCGACTAACGGCGGACGCAAAGCGCACAACCGATGGAACTGCAACACATCAATATCAAGATCCCTCTCGACGGTGAACTGTCGATCGACCTTGCGCGCGTTGTCGAGACGTTCCACCAGTGGATTCGAGACGGTGTGATAGACGAGTTGTTGATCGACGTGGCCGACTACGCCCACGTGCCGGCCGGACCTGGCGTGTTGCTGATCGGCCACGAGGCGGACTATTGCTTTGACAACACGGGTGATCGCTGGGGTCTGCGTTACAATCGCAAGGCCCCGCTTGACGGCACGAACGAAGACCGTTTTCGTCAGGCCTTCGGGGCGGCTGCCAAGGCATGCCGACTGCTGGAAACGCAGTTGGCCGTCAAATTCAGCCGGATGGAACTTGAGCTGTTCATCAACGACCGTGCGCTTGCACCCAACACGCCCGCGACCTTCGCTGCTTGCGAAGCCGAGATTTCGGCGTTCGCAAAGAACGTCGTGGGTTGCCAGGACTTCACGCTGAAGCAAGACGCCGACCCGCGCCATCGATTCGGCGTCGCCATCGTCGCCTGCAAGCCGTTCGATTTGTCGATCTAGCGGAAACACGGCAGTCACAACAATCCGCGAGCGCGTTTGACCATTGGGTGCGTTCGCGCAGAACGACGGGTTCACTCCGTTCGGACAGTTCGGGCGACGGTTAAAGTGATACTGCGAGATGGGTTCGTTTGGTAATTTCGCGGTTGCGTTCGGGTGGCGCAACTGCGTTTTTTTGAGCGTGGGCGGGGTTTTTGTGGATTCGCGGTGGGCTCGTTTGGCGCATG
>JAJDDU010000162.1 GCA_029260155.1 Phycisphaerae bacterium
CGGCTCTTTGCCCTCCTTCACAGCACTCTCGCGCTGCTGATCGAGGATGGTCTTGACTTCCTTGGCTGCGGTCTCCGTCAACGTAATCGACATTTCGAAAACTCCTTAATCTTGGGTCCAATCGCCAAGCGGCATGGAACAGCCCGCCTCGCATGATTCATCCGGGGCCTTCTCCGCGACACCCGCGCTATAGGGTAATCCCAACGAAACCGGCACGTGGTCGTACGCGATGTAGGCCAAGTCTACTTGGTTAAGAAAGCTACGAAAGCGTTCTTGAACGCGTCGCAGCGGCGCCTTGATACGACACCCGTCCTCAAGATCGCAACTGCCCGATCGAGAGTCAGAGTCCGTTTCCTCCTCGTCCCCGCAGCACATGGTCAACTGTACTGGGCCTTCCACAGCCTCGATCACCGACGCCAGCGCGATTTGCCCAGCAGGCCGCGACAGCCGATAGCCACCCTGCGCCCCCCGCGTCGACACCACCAACTCGTGCTGCAACAACTGATGTAGGATGTTGGTCAACACGGGCAGCGGAACCTGCACGTCCTCAGCCAGCTTCCGAGCGCTGATCTGCTCCGGGTCGCGACGCGCCAGCTCAGCCATCGCAACCAGTGCATAGTCCGCCTTACGCGTCAACGAGAGCAATACACAATCTCCAAGCCCCCCAAAGGCCCTTCCCATGCTTATATAGTACTAGATCGGTGATATTGCAAGGAAGAATCCTCATTGATTTAGTACTAATTCGTTTACGGTTAAGGAAACGGGGGTGCCTCCAGCCCCCAAAGCCATGTAAATCCTTGCCTCTCCCTACCTTACAGGTCTTTCATGAAGCCCTCCGAGCCAGCGGTTCAATCCCGCGTCCGGCGCTCCGTTCGTGGCAGAGTCCGATTCGATCGATGGCCCGCCGGCCGCATGCAACCACTAAGTTTTTGCAGTTCCTTAATCTAACCGACGCATTTTGTCGATTCTGTACGGTTCAGGTTTGCGTGAGAGGAGGATTCGGAAACCGTGATCTCTGTCGCCCGGTCCACACCATGCAAGGACACGACAAGGCCACTACTCCTGGGGTGCGCGCTGATGCCACGCGTCCTCGCCAAATCGGAGTCCGACCAGAGCAGCCGTTGGAACAAGAAATGCGAGTATCTAGACCGCAAGAAAACATGACGGGTGCTCCGCGCCCGCCGACACTTTTATTGACGGAGAAGCCGAAATGTCTATCCTGACAGCATCGATCCTTGACACACCCGTGGAGCGGCAAACGATGGCTGAATTCGATCTTACACAACACGGTATTCACGTAACAAACGTACACCGAAACCTCGGCGCGTCACGCCTTTATGAAGAAGCTTTGAGGCGCGAGAGTGACACCTGCATTTCGGACACCGGCGCGCTGATTGCATACTCCGGATGCAAGACCGGACGCTCGCCTAAAGACAAGCGCGTGGTGCGGCTTCCCGAGACCGAGAAGGACATCTGGTGGGGCGCGATCAACGTCCCATTGGACGAGCACTCATTCGACATCAATCGCGAACGCGCCAGAGACTATCTCAACACGCGCGACGTCCTCTACTGCGTCGACGCGTTCGCCGGGTGGGATCCCGACCATCGCATCAAGGTACGCGTCATTTGCGCGCGCCCGTATCACGCGCTGTTCATCTACACCATGTTGATTCGCCCGACCGAAGAGGAATTGGCTTCCTTCGGCGAGCCCGACTACGTCATCTACAACGCCGGTCAGTTTCCGGCCAACAAGTTGACGGCTGGCATGACCTCGGGGACCAGCATCGATCTTTGCTTCGAAGCCGGTGAGATGGTCATTCTCGGAACCGAATACGCCGGTGAGATGAAAAAGGGCGTCTTCACGCTCATGAACTACCTTATGCCCAAGCGCGGCGTTCTTTCCATGCACTGCTCAGCGACCGCCGACCTTAAGACCGGGCGAGCGTCGGTTCTGTTCGGCCTATCGGGTACCGGCAAGACGACGCTTTCCGCCGATCCCAATCGACTGCTCATCGGCGACGACGAGCACTGCTGGACGGATACCGGCATCTTTAACATCGAAGGCGGTTGTTACGCCAAGGCCATCGATCTCACGCCCGAATCGGAACCGGAGATTTTCCAGGCGCTGCGATTCGGCGCCGTACTAGAGAATGTCATCTTCGACGACGAACGTCATCACGTGGATTTCTCCGACACCAGCATCACGCAAAACACGCGCGGTGCCTACCCGATCGAGTACATTCACAATGCGAAGGTCCCCTGCGTGGCCGGCCACCCCGCCGACATCATCTTCCTCACTTGCGACGCATTCGGCGTCATACCGCCGGTGAGCAGGCTGTCCTCGGAGCAGGCCATGTACCACTTCATCAGCGGCTACACCGCAAAGGTCGCCGGCACGGAAGTGGGCGTGACAGAACCCGAAGCAACCTTCTCTCCCTGTTTCGGCGGGCCGTTTCTCGTTTGGCACCCAGGCAAGTACGCAGAGCTTCTGGCCGAGAAAATCAAAAAACACAACGCCAACGTCTGGCTGGTCAACACCGGCTGGAGCGGCGGAGCG